>NZ_JFAQ01000155.1 GCF_001304695.1 Xanthomonas axonopodis | reverse complement strand
CAGGACGGGGGGACGTCGGCGCAACGCCGAGGAATATCACCCTTTTGGTTCCGTCCGAATATCCGGATGGCGCAGATGTATCCGCATAAACGGCAAGGCCTATGCGGATGAAGCGCCACTCAGACTACATGTGCGAATCACGAGGCCGTACTGGTTCGTGGCAGGGGAGACAATTTGCGTGACCACGTTGGCTGCAACGCCAACATTCGCAAATTGAGCTCCTACCGGAACGATCGTTGTCTTGCCCGAGATTTCCAGGGTGGTTGCCTCGCTTCAGAGTATTGATGAGATGCGTCGATGAAATGATATCGGTCGAAATCTAAGGGGGCGTTTCGATGCATGACGTGCATGCCGAGTCAAGACACTACTCACGCGAGGATGAGCTGGCAATTTTAATTTTCCGACGTGTCGCCGCCCGGCTCATGACGTTATCTGACTGGTCTTCATCATGCTTATGCAAGTCGATGTTTGCGTAGATAAGCCTGGCAGATTCCCGACAGCGTGCGCGGACCCTATCTTTTTCATGAACTCCGATATGTTCGTGGATTCGGGAAGGGACGAGTTCGAGGTGAAAATTTCGTGGGCGAAGTGATGGCTCTAGTTCTTTCCAAGTCGTGAATTTTCCTGGGCTTACTCCGCCCATGGCGGCGGCGCGGCACCGGCGACAGGCGATGCATACAAAACGAGGTCGTAGTAATGGCCGGGAGAGTGCTGGCGTAGACGGAAGTGATAGCCATCGACCAACTTGTCCAGTTGTTCCACGATATCCAGTAAATCCTGGGCATAGTGGTAGACACAAATCGCCATGCGGGGGCGCTGGGTACGGATGAGGTGAGATGCGCCTTCCAGTGCCCTGGCTTCAAATCCTTCGATGTCCAACTTCAAGAACGTCAGCTTTTCCAGTTCGTCGTCCAGGCGTGTGGTCGCCACGGAGATTCCGCCACCCGGCGATACATGGCTGGAAACGGTGCCGGTCTCCTCGAAGCGCAGCGTCGTGTGTTCGTTGGAGATGGCTTTTTTGATGGCCTTGAAATTATGCGGGTGAAGGGGAAAGGCGCTCGCAACGTCCTCCAATTTGTGAAAATTGATGCCATCGGGTTCGAAGGCGGTGATGCTTTCATAGCGATAGCGGGATGCTTCTAGGAACTTGCGGACGATAGGGCCCTGGAAGGCGCCGCCGTCGCAGAAATGTTCACGCTGGCCCAACTGGAATGTGCTGCTATCGGCGTATTCCGAAAAGTACTCGTTGATCGGCGTCGCCCAGCAGTCCAACAGAAGGCTGGAATCGTAGGTCAGGCGGAACAACAGGTTGCTGTAGAGCGTAAAAACGCTTAAATCGTCGTCCAGCCGATCCGCAAGACGCAGAAATTCGTCCAGGCGCAGAAGCGTCCGCTGACGGTAGACCTGGGCAGGCTCATATACGGCGGGTAGCCCGCAGTGCGCAACGGCCAGGCAGGCATCTACCCTTTCAATGCCTGCCTGCTCGCAGAGCTTGCGGGCCAAGCCCGATTCTCCGGGGCTGTAAGAAAAATCGATGGCCAATGCCTGCGAATGCTGGGCCGCCAGTTCGATGAACTGGCGCGAACTCCAACGCGGCACCCCATGAACGGTGTCGCTGTCGCCTGGCTGGTCATCAACGGCGGCAATGACATGGCTGGGGTCTTGGACGATCTGTGGGCCATAAATATTGCCAAGGCCCGAGCGCGGTTGAATCAGAAAAAGTGGGCGTTGCTCGAAACGTGGGATCGGTGCATCCACGGAAGGCGCAATGCTCAGTTGCTCAATGCCCGCGCTGGCGCAAAGGTCATTTGCAAACGCCCGTCCGCGTGGGCTGCAAGCGAAATCGATCACGATCGCATCGGCATACTGCCCCGCCTTGGCAAGAAACTCCTGACTGCTCCAGCGCGGCGCGCCGTGAATACGGTCCAGGTGGGTGCTTTGGTCATCAATTGCGGCAACAACATGGCGCAGGCCGGCAACAACCCTGGGACCATGCACCATGCCTGCATAGGACTCGGGGGCGACGAGGAATACAGGGCGGTTGGCAATCGCGGGTAGGCGCGCAATGACATTGTCGAGTGCAGGTCGCTCCTGCTCCGCAATACTTAGAATCCGCTGGCGAAGCTGCTCATTTCTTGAGGTCATAAACGTCATCTCTCGTAGGTATGAATGGGGCTGTCGTACCGGGCGTCGAAATAGGTCTTGGCAGGCACGTTCTCGCCGTAGACACGCGGCCAGCCAAGTTCACAGCTTCGTCCCACCTTGACGCCCCCGCTTACGATGGCGCCGGTCCGCAGGATGCTATTGCCGCCGATCTCGACGCCCGCGCCGATTTGCACACCATTTTCTATCCAGCATGAAGATTTGACGCGGCATGCCGGTCCGAGGTGCGCGCCGGCATGGATGACGGTGTTGTAGTCGATCTTGCATCCGTGCCCGACGACAGCATTGGCACCCACGAACACGTTGAGCTCGATGACCGTATCAGAGCCGATGGCTGCGCTGGCGTGGATGAAGGGCTCCAGCTTGAAGCCACGTTCCATCGCTGCCTGCATCAGCTCCATGCGCTTGAAGTTGCCAAAGCGTTCGTCGAAAGCCACAAACATGGCCCCGTCGGTCGGATTCAGTCCATCCAGCACGCCAAGATCGAATTCGTGTTCGGAGTCTTGGGGCACGTCGATCTTGATGACGTTCTCGTCCTGACGCGCCTGCTTCCAGGCTTGAAAGGCCAGGTCGAGGTAGTCGCTGCTGCCGATGATCCACCTAGGGCAACGCTGATCAAGCCCCGTTCCCGCGTTTCGCGGGAGGTTGGATGCACATAGACGATGGGGCGCGTAGATCGCTTTGCCCATTCAGGGCAATCCCGGTGATCGAGGCCTCTGTTGGGAGGCCTCTGTGCTTCATGTGGGCAAC
>NZ_JFAQ01000154.1 GCF_001304695.1 Xanthomonas axonopodis | reverse complement strand
CTGCACTGGAGCGGGCGGTGAGGTGACGCCTAGCCCAGCGTCGCCGCGCGGTACGGAGCGGCCAGGATGGAAGTGGGCTGTGTTTGGATCGACAGCGCTGCGGCAGTGATCGGTCTCTCGGTCGGCATCGAAATATCCAGGAACGAAACGTGTGTAGAACCGTGACCGGTGCCTGCACCGGCGATGGCCGCGCAGCATCCTGCCTCAACCTAGGTTGAGGTCAAGGCAATGCAGCGTGAGTTGTCCGTGGGCGAGTGGCCAAGCGCAGTGGTGTTGCGGTGTCGGCGCTGCACTTCTACGAGCGCAAAGGCTTGATCAGCAGCCTGCGCACTGCCGGCAACCAGCGCCGTTATGCGCGCAATGTGCTGCGGCGGATCGCGGTGATTCGCGTGGCGCAGCGACTGGGTGTGCCGCTGCAGCAGGTGCTCGATGCCTTCTCCGTGCTGCCGGATCAACGCACGCCCACGCGTGCGGAGTGGGCGCGCATGTCGGCGCGCTGGCGGGGCCAGCTGGACGCGCGCATCGACGAACTGCAGGCCCTGCGCGACCAGCTCACCGACCGCATCGGCTGCGGCTGCCTGTCGCTGCGCCGCTGCCGCCTGAGTAATCCGGACGATGTCATGGGCCACAGTGGTGAGGGGGCGTTGCGGTTGGGTGGTCTGATCGCGGAGTAAGTTGGCCTTGCCAGCCGTCCCGTCGCACCGGGCTGTGCAGGGGAGGGGCTGGCGTAGCGCGGGCAATCTGCGCGTGCGGTGCGTGGCTGGCGCTCCACCAAAGCAGCCAGTGGCGGCCACCTCCGAAACCTCAGGCAGCCGCAACCGGGACCAATGGCATTCCCGCGCGCGGCAATCTGCGCCGTAGGATGGGAATCCCCACCGCCGCAGGATGTCGCATGACCCCCACCGTGCGCCGATCACTCACCGTTGCATTGTCGCTGGCCTGCGTCACTGCGCCGGCGCTTGCCGCCGCCGCGTCAGCCAGCGCCGCCACAGCCGCCACGCATTCTCCCGCAAGCGTGTTCGATCCGCTGGCCTTGTTCGCGCCCCTGCAATTGCCCGACGCTCCCAATGCCTATCGCAGCGGCAGCGGCGTACCTGGCCCGGCGTTCTGGCAGAACCGCGCCGATTACGACCTCAGCGCAAGCATCGACCCGGCAACGCACACCCTCAGCGGCGAGGCCGCCATCACCTACACCAACCACAGCCCCGACACGCTGGACGTGCTGTGGCTGCAACTGGACCAGAACATCTTCCGCGCCGACGCGCGCGCTGCCGCCAGCCGGTCGCTCAGGCGCAAAGAGTTCACCGATGGCATGCAGATCGCCAGTGTCGAGATCGATCAGGGCGGGCGCCGCCAGTCAGCGCACTTCATCGTCGACGACACCCGCATGCGGGTGGATCTGCCGCAGCCCTTGGCCGGGCAGGGCAAGGCACTCACCGTGCACATCCGTTACCGCTACACGATCCCCGGCACCTGGGGCGGGCGCACCGCGGTGAGTGCCAGCAAGCAAGGCGAGATCTACGAGATCGCGCAGTGGTATCCGCGCATGGCGGTGTACGACGATCTGCGTGGCTGGGACACGCAACCGTATCTGGGATCGGAGTTCTACCTGGAGTACGGCAATTTCGACTACGCAGTGACCGTGCCGGAGGGCTTTCTGGTCGCCGGCTCCGGTGCGCTGACCAATCCGCAGGACGTGCTCAGCCGCACCGAACAGCAATGCCTGGAGCAAGCCGGCAGCAGCGACCGCACCGTGCTGATCCGCACGCCTGCCGAGGTAACGGCACGTGCGGCCAAGCCGGCGGGCAAGGGCACGCAAACCTGGCGCTTCCATATGGATCACACCCGCGATGTCGCATTTGCCGCATCGCCGGCATTCGTCTGGGACGCGGCGCGCATCAATCTGCCGGGCGGCAAGCACGCGCTTGCGATGTCGGTGTACCCGGTAGAGGGTGTGGGCGCAGACAAGTGGAACCGCTCGACCGAATACGTCAAAGGCGCAATCGAGCATTTTTCGCAGTGGTATCCGTACCCTTGGCCGGCAGCGATCAACCTGGGTGGCTATGGGGCCGGCATGGAATACCCGGGCATCGTCTTCGACGGCTTCGAAGACGGCGGCAAGGATTTGTTCTGGATCACCGCGCATGAAATCGGCCACACCTGGTTCCCGATGATCGTCGGCTCCAACGAGCGCCGGCATGCGTTCCTGGATGAAGGCTTCAATACCTTCATCGACGTGTATGCATCGGATGCATTCAACAATGGCGAATACGCGCCCAAGCGCGATTCCGAATACGCGCCCAAAGGCGGTAACCCGGTCGACGAAATCCTGCCGCTGCTGGCCGACACCCGCGCGCCGACGCTGATGGACAACGCCGATTCCACCAGCGAGACCTATCGTCATCCGCTGACCTACTTCAAGGGTGCACTGGGCCTGGTGCTGTTGCGCGAGCAGATCCTGGGCCCGGCGCGTTTTGATCCTGCGTTTCGCAAATACATCGCCACTTGGGCATACAAGCATCCCACGCCCTCTGACTTCTTCCGGCTGATGGAAAGCGAAAGTGGCGAAGATCTGTCCTGGTGGTGGCGCGGCTGGTATCTCAACAATTGGCAGCTGGACATGGGCATCACCGACGCGCATTACGTCGACCACGACCCGGCCAAAGGCGTGCAAGTCACATTGCGCAGCCGGCAGAAGTTGGTGATGCCGGCGACCCTGCGTGTGGATCTGGCCGATGGCAGCCATCTGGACCGGCGCGTGCCGGTGGAAACCTGGCTGCAGACCACCACGCCCACGCTGACTCTGCCGACCACCCAGAAAGTGCTGCACGTCACCTTGGACCCGGACCATGTATTGCCGGATGCCGACCGCAGCGATGCACGTGTGGACGTGACCGGCTAAGCAGTGCGCTGGGCATGTGCGCCGACGTGGCCGCATCACGGTCGCGTCGGCGGCTGCGTGTAGCAAGCGCCGGGCACGGAAACAATCGCCTGCGTTGACCACCATGCGGGCGCAGCAGTTGCCCGGCATCGATCGGCAGCATGCAGACGCCGCGGCTCGTGTGCGGGTTCGAGGGTTCGCCCGACGACGACTTACTGCGTTTTGTCGGCTGCCAAAACGCGGCGCAATCGATTGCGGAGAGTGCGCCATCTTCTTCGCGCGCGATCCGTGTCGCTGCACTGACACACAGGCGACGAGCAATCTTCACACGCATGCAGCGCACTGCCGTGGTCGGTGCATCGCTCAATTCGACACGCGCGGCGCTGGTCGTTGATCCGAGGTTTGCGCAGTCACCGCATCCGGCTCCAGCCCGACACGTTCATTAAGCAAATTTCACCGTTCGACCCAACGGTTTTTGCGTAATGGCGTGATAACGCTTACAGCCCCGCCAGCATTGAAAACCGCATGCGGACTCAAGCGACTGCGGTATCGGCTGCAACAGTGCACAGCTATCACTATGCTGCATCGCACGGTGACAAGCCCTTCGTGCCCTGACTAGGCTGCGTGGCATGTTAGCGCTATCACTGGCTGACACGCCGTGCAAAGAACCCGCAACAAACGCGATAGTGGCGAAGCATGCCGTTGCTGCCGCGGGTAGATGTGCATGCACACCGCAGGTCGACGGTCGAAGGGGCGATCGGCAGCCTGCGTGCTAGGGGACAGATCGAGGGCAACTGACACAACGTAGAGCGGTTGTCGCGTGGTGCGTGTGGCGCGGTGAAAGGAGGGAGATGCCAGCAGAGCATGTCCGATCCAGGCGCTGGCTGGGCCCGCACGACAAATGCATGGCGTTGGATTGGTGGCTCCAGCAGTTGCAGCAGCGTTGGTCACGGCCTGCCGGGCAGTGGCCACGATTCCGCCGTATCGCATGCCGCGATATCGGCCGTTGGCGGTTGGACCCTACTCCCGAGGACACATCGATGCGTCGTACGTTGAACAGCTTCAAGTCGAAGGCCATGTTCACCTTCGTTGGTGGCCTGTTGGTCATCAATCCCGCCTTTGCACAGGATGTCGCTCCGCCGCCCGCGCCGGCGCCGCAGTCCAGCAGCGATTCCGCCACCACCCTGGATGCAGTCAACGTGACCGGTATCCGCAACAGCCTCAACCAATCGATGGGCATCAAGCGCGATGCCGCCGGCGTGGTGGATGCGATCAGCGCCGAAGACATCGGCAAGTTTCCGGACACCAACCTGGCCGAATCGCTCCAACGCATCACCGGTATTTCCATCGAACGCCGCGATGGCGAAGGCGCGCAGGTCACCGCACGCGGCTTCGGCCCGCAGTTCAACACCGTCACCCTCAACGGCCGCCTGATCCCCGGTGCCGATGCGTTCGGTGCGCCCGGCCAGACGCCGATCGGCGGCGTGGATGTCGGCACGCGCGCGTTCAACTTCGCCCAGCTCGCCTCCGAAGCGATCACCGGCATCGAGGTGTTCAAGACCAGCCGCGCAACCGCGCCCAGCGGCGGGATCGGTGCGACGATCAACATCCAGACCGACAAGCCGTTCAATCACGATGGCGTGGTGGCCAATGCCGGCGCCAAGATGGTGTCCGACCGCTCCGAGCCCTTTGGCGATTCGCTCACTCCGGAAGTGTCGGGCATCTTCAGCTACACCAACCCGGACAAGACCTTTGGTATCGGCTTGAGCGCCAGCTACCAGAAGCGCCACGGCGGTTCGGTGCAGGCCACCGAAAATACCTGGAATATCCAGCGCTGGACCGGCACTGACCCTGCGCTGCGCCCGGACGCGGTGGTGACCAACGCCCCGGCGATCGGCCAGTTGTACGGCATGCCCAACGATCTGCGCTATGCGTTCGCCGATTTCCAGCGCGAACGCATGAATGGCCAGACGGTGATGCAGTTCGCACCGACCGACAGCCTGACCCTGACCCTGGATTACACCTACTCGGCCAACGAAATTCGCGAAGAGCGCGGCGAGCAGGGCATCTGGCTGCAACGCGCCAACAGCTTTACCGACCTGACCTTCGATACCGACCAGGCCGTGGCCACGCCGGTCTATCTGCGCGATGTGCCCAACGGCGCGAAGGACTTTGGCATGGAGCAACAGCGCAACGAGCAGAAGTACACGCTCGGCTCGCTGGGCTTCAATGCCGATTGGCAGGTGAGCGACCGCTTCCAGTTGAGCTTCGATGCGCACAATTCCAAGACGCAAAGCTTCCCCAACGACCCGACCACCGGCGGCAGCGCGACCTATTTCAGCTTCGCTGGCACCAATAACTGCACCAATGGGCCGTACTGCGGCGGCCAATGGGGGCAGGAACTGTGGTTCAACAATTCCTTGCCGATCGGCGCACGCACCTGGTACCCCACTGCGGCCGATTCGCTGGCAAACGCCAATGGCGTGGTCAATCCTGCCTTCACGCCCGCCGAGCTCGGCTCGCAGGTGCTGCGCATTTTCTATCAGAAGCAGGTGACCGAAACCAAGGAAGGGCGCCTGGACGGAAAGTTCGACTTCGACGACGGGCGCTTCCAGTTTGGCGTGAGTTCCACCAACACCACCATGCAACGCCGAGTCAGCGAGACCAACTCGCCGCTGGGCGATTGGGGCGTGGCCAATGCGGGTAACGAGCCGGGAATGGTCGCATTGCTGCAACCGGTGAGCATCACCGGCATGTTCAAGGATTTCAATCCCACCGGCGCGGCGTCCAGTGCATGGCGTGGCGATGCCGACCAGTTGGCGCTGTGGGGCGGAAGCCAGTACGGCGCGACCACGCGTTACAACCCGCAATACACCGCCGACAACCGCGTGGAAGAAAAGACCCGTGCGGCCTACGTGCAGTTGGAAATTGCCGGTGCCATCGCCGGGATGACTACCAATACGCGCCTGGGTCTGCGCTACGAGCGCACCGACGTGGAGTCCACCTCGCAGGTGGCCACGCCGACCGCGCTGCTGTGGCTGTCCAACAACGATTTCCAGTTGATCCGTTCCACCGACCAGCAGCCTTTCAGCGAGAAGACCAGCTACAACTACATCCTGCCCAACATGGACTTCAGCATCGATTTCACCGATTCGCTGAAAGGCCGTGCCTCGTTCGGCCAGACCATCGCGCGCGCACCGTACAACAATCTGATCGCCGGACCCACGCCCAACACACCCAACGGCTCGATCCTGATCAACCCGTCCAACCGCGCCGGTGGCGACTCGCAGACGCCCACGCTCGATCCGTTGGAATCGGACAACCTCGATCTGGCACTGGAATGGTATTTCGCCGACGCCAGCTACGTCTCGGCCACGTTCTGGAACAAGCGCGTGAGCAATTTCATCGGCAATACCGTCACGCGTGAATCGCTGTACGGACTGACCGATCCCACCTCGGGGCCGGATGCCCAGGCCGCACTGGCGTTCCTGCAAAGCGGTGCCTGCGCCGCCCAGGTGGGCGCGGCCGGCAACGACGTCGCGGGCGCATGCTCGGCCAACGACACCTCGCTGTTTGCGGCCATGGCGCTGCTGCGCAATGCCGCTGCCACCGGCGGGCTGAGCGCCTACAATGGCAGTTCGGCGCAGAGCCTTGCGCTGGAGAATGCCTACGATATCGCCGGCAATGCCTCCGACCCCCTGTATCAGTTCGACGTGTCCCGGCCGATCAATCAAAACAAGGCCAACATCCACGGCTGGGAACTCGGCGGGCAGTACTTCTTCGGTAGCACCGGTTTCGGCATCTACGCCAACTACACCATCGTGGAAGGGGATGTGGCGTTCGATAACACCGTCATCGATCGCGATCAGTTCGCGTTGCTCGGCCTGAGCGACACCGCCAACGTCATGCTGATGTACGAAAAGTATGGCTGGAGCGCACGCCTGGCCTGGAACTGGCGTGACGAATACCTGATCGCTGCCAACCAGGACAATGCCAACCGCAACCCGTACTACGTCGAGCCGTACCAGCAGTTCGACCTGAGCGTCAGCTACGCATTCAACAAGCAGCTGTCGGTGGGCTTCGAGGCAATCAACCTGACCGGTGAAGACGTACGTTGGCACGGCCGCTCGGAGAAGCAGATCATCCGCCTGATCGACCAGCAGCCACGTTACACGCTGGGCGTGCGGTACGCGTTCTGAACCATCACGCGTTGTTCCAGCCGTAGATCCTGCGGCCGCCATCGTGTGGTGGCGGCCGCAACCGGTTATTGCGCTGTTGCTCGCCTGCCGTCTCTGGCCGTGTATTGCTGCAGTGCCCGTGCCGTCGGTGGATATGCAGTCGGCCTTGCAGTGCGCACGCATGCTCACTTGCCGGCTACGCCGTGACGTAGCGTGTTGCTGCCCTGCGGCTTGCCGGCGCACGCATTTTTGGCAATGCTCAGCATCGATATGCACGCTGGGAATGCGTGCGATCGAATTCCTTCATGACTGCAGCCCTCCGCAACGGATGGTTGCTGGAGTTTTAGATGACGCGATACGCAGTGCTCAACAACGTGGCGCATCACGACCTGCGCGTGATCCTGCGCTTTGGTGCGGAATTTGGCGATGCGGTCGGCGTGGTGCCGGCCTTCGTCACCGAATATGCCGAGCTGCAGCGCGAGTACCCGCTGTTCTTCCGCAAGGATCCGGCCGGAAGTGGTTACCAGCCGGTGGCGCTGCTGGGCTTTGCACAGGACGAGAACCTGTTTCTGCAGGATGGGCGCTGGAATGCCAGCTACCTGCCGGGCATCGTTGCCAAGGGGCCGTTCCTGATCGGTTTCCAGGAGCAACATGTTGACGGGGCCCTGGTGCAGGAGTCGGTGATCCATGTCGACCTGGAACATCCGCGCATCAGCCGCAGCGAGGGCGAGGCGGTGTTCCTGCCGCAAGGCGGGCATAGCCCGTATCTGGAACACATCATCGGCGTGTTGCGCGGCATCCGCGATGGCGTGGACGCAGGGCAAGCAATGGCGGCCGCCTTCGACGCGCTCGGCCTGATTCAGCCGGTGCGCCTGGACGTTGCGCTGGATGCCAGCCATGCCACGCAGTTGCAAGGCTTGTTCGCCATCGACCGCGAGCGGCTTGCCGCCCTGGATGCACAAGCGCTGCAGCAGTTGCATCAGGCGGGCTATCTGGAAGGTGCCTTCCTGATGCTGGCCTCGCTGCACAATGTGCGCCGGCTGATGGCCGAAAAGCACCGCCGCTTGCAGCAGTCGCACAGCGACCCCGTTTCCGCGTACGCCTGAGCATATGGCCGCACGCGCAACCGATCTGTCTGTCGCCGCAGGCGCCGCCATTGCCGAGCGCAGCGACTGCGATCCTGAGGCATTGCCGCTGGCGGCACTTTGCGAGGCCGCCGAGCCGGTGGTGCTGCGTGGCGTTGCGCGCAACTGGTCGCTGGTGCAGGCCGGGCTGCGCAGCGCCGATGAAGCCATGGCGCTGCTGCGCGCGCACGACACCGGTCGTCTCTTGCAGTATTCCTACGGCGGCCCGGAGATCGGCAGCCGCCCGTTCTATCGCGACGATTGCAGCGCGCTCAACTTCCAGGTGCAGCGCGGCAGCGTAAGCACCTTGCTGGATGCCATTGCGGCACATCGTGATGACCCGCATCCGCCCACCTATTACCTGGCCTCGTTGCCGGTGGACGCCAATCTGCCAGGTTTGCGCGCCCACAACGATCTGGATGTCGCTGCCAATGGCGGCCCCGTACAGCCCAGCGTCTGGATCGGCAACCGCGTGATCGCCTCGTGCCACTACGATGCGCTGGATAATCTGGCGTGCTGCGCGGTCGGGCAACGGCGCTTTACGCTGTTTCCGCCCGAGCAGGTCGCCAATCTGTATCCGGGCCCCCTTGATCCCACGCCGGGCGGGCAGGTGGTGAGCATGGTCGATTTTGCCAACCCGGATCTGCAACGCTTTCCGCGTTTTGCCGATGCCTTGCCGCATGCACGCAACGTCGTGCTGGAGCCGGGCGATGCGTTGTTCATTCCCAGCATGTGGTGGCACCACGTCCAATCGCTGCATCCGTTCAACGTGCTGATCAATTACTGGTGGAGCAGTGCGCCAGCGCACCTGCCTGCCGCGATGCCGGCGCTGTATCACGCGCTGTGGGCCATTCGCGACCGTCCCGCAGCGGAAAAACAGGCCTGGCGCGCGTTGTTCGATTACTACGTGTTCGGGGCCCTGCCGAGCAGGCCGGCGAACATCTTCCCGAACCGGCGCGGCATGCACTCGGCCCGATCGACCCCATGCTGTCGCGGCAGCTGCGCGCCTTGCTGATCGGCAAGTTGAACCGCTGATGTGCAGCGCCGCCCTCAACCCATTCCACAGGAGTGCGCAGTGACTCAGGCTCAGATTCGCAAGGTGGTGATCGCCGGTGGTGGAACGGCCGGCTGGATCGCTGCCTGTGCGCTTTCGCATCAATTCCGCAATTTGCTGGACATCATCCTGGTCGAGTCCGAGCAGATCGGCACCGTCGGTGTGGGCGAATCCACGGTGCCGCCCATCCGCACCTTCCACCGGTTTCTGCAGATCGACGAGCAGGAATTCCTGCGTGCGGTGGCAGGTACCTTCAAGCTGTCGATCTCCTTCGAGCATTGGCGCCGCCAGGGCGAGCGCTACATCCATCCGTTCGGCATCACCGGGCAGAGCACCCTGGTGTGCGCGTTTCATCATCTGTGGCTGGAAAGCCAGCGCCGCGGCATGCCGGGCAGCTTCGGCGATTACTGCCTGGAAACGGTGGCCTCGCGCGTGGACCGTTTTGCGCTGCAGGGCGAGCCGGCAGTCAATTACGCCTATCACCTGGATGCGGCGCTGTATGCGAGGTTCCTGCGCGCGCGCAGCGAGGCCTGTGGCGTCACGCGTGTCGAAGGCAGGATTCAGCAGGTGACCGTGCAGCCGCACAGCGGCGATGTTGCCAGCCTGGTGCTGGAAGGCGGGCAAGTGATCGAAGGCGATTTGTTCATCGATTGCAGCGGCTTTCGCGGTCTGCTGATCGAGCAGACGCTGCACACCGGCTACGAAGACTGGAGCCATTGGCTGCCGTGCGACCGTGCGGTGGCGGTGCAGACCGAAGCCCTCGGTCCACCGGTGCCTTACACCCGCGCCATCGCGCATGAAGCCGGCTGGCGCTGGCATATTCCGTTGCAGCATCGCGTCGGCAACGGCCTGGTGTTTTCGAGTGAGCACCTGTCCGATGACGAAGCGCACGCCAAGCTGCTGCGCGATGTGGCCGCGCTTGCCGTCAAGGACCCCTGGATGGTGCCGTTCCGCACCGGCCGCCGGCTCAAGGCCTGGAACAAGAATGTGGTTTCGCTCGGTCTGGCCAGCGGTTTTATCGAGCCGCTGGAATCCACCAGCATCCATCTCACCATCTCTGCAGTGGTGCGGCTGCTGGCGCTGTTTCCGGCCGAAGGTATTGCGCCCTCGCAGGTGCAGCTGTTCAACGACGTCAGCCGCGCTGAAATGGAGCACGTGCGCGACTTCGTCACCTTGCACTACCACGCCACCCAGCGCGAGGAACCGTTATGGCAGCAATGCCGGCAGATGGAACTGCCCGAATCGCTTGCGCTGCGCCTGCGTGCCTGGCGCGAACGCGCGCACGCCTGGCAGGGTGCCGATGAGTTGTTCCGTGTCGATTCCTGGACCCACGTGCTGATGGGGCAGGGCATTGCGCCCGAGCAGCATCACCCGCTGACGTGCGCATTTTCCGATCACGACCTGCGTCGCCTGCTCGAGGGTATTGCCCAGCCGATCCAGCACGCCGTGCAGCAGATGCCCTCGCAGCAGACCTTCATCGAGCGCTACTGCAAGGCAGGCGAACAGGTGTGGGGGATGCGCAGCCCGGTGCCTGCCTAGGGCCGGCATTGGATCGCTGCGGGCGGGCGCAGTGCGCGCCCGCGCTACAGCCGCATCAGATCCTTGCCCACCACGATCGGCCCGGCGTAATGCTTGCGCGCGCCTTCGCTCCACAACGCGTCGGTGATGGATGCATCGCCACCGGGGACGAAGTGACTGAGCACGAGCATCTTCGCGTTGGCCGCAGCCGCAATCATGCCGACCTCTTCGCTGGTGGAGTGGCTCTTGAGCAGATGGTCGAGCAATGTGGGCGCGTTGTCGTTGGTGTTGAGCATCGTTTGCAGCGCCGGTAGATACATCACCTCGTGCACCAGCACGTCGGTGTTCTTCGCGAACTCGGCCAGCGCGGGTAGGTAGCGCGTATCGCCGGAAAACACCACGCTGCGGCCGGGCGCCTCGAACCGATAGGCAAACGCCGGCTTGAGCGTGTAATGGTCCACCAAGGTGGCAGTGACGGTGGCCTGATCGTTCTTCAGGACGGTGCCGGGCTGGTCGAACTCATGCACATGAACCAGTGCTTCGAACGGCGGGCGGCCTTCCTCACGGATGCGTGCCTGGATGTCGATGGCATTCATCTGAACAAACGCATCCACCATCCTGGCAATACCGGGTGGGCCATACAGATGCACCGGCGTCTGCAGGCCACTGGCCCAGGCCAGCCACACCACGTTGAGCAGATCGGCGTTGTGGTCGGAATGGTGGTGGGTCAGAAAGATATCGCGCAGCATGGGCAGTCGAATGCCAGCCTTGGCCAGTTGCTGCGCCACGCCGTTGCCGCAATCGATGAGATACGGTTGCCCGTCGATGACCAGGGCATTGGCGGCCGCCGCCCGCGATGGCGAGGGTGTCGGGCCACCCTTGGTGCCCAGCAGCACCAGCACGCTGCCCTTGGCCGGAAAAGCTGCAGGCGGTTCGGGGTCGGGCTTGGCGGATGTGTGTCGCACCGGCGGACGCGCAGCGGCACCGAGCTGCCCCACCGCAGTCAGCGCACTCGCAGCGAATGCAGTGCGCAGCAGCGCGCGACGGGAGCAGGATGGCTGGAAGGTGGTCATTGTGGCTCGTGTCGATGCGCGGGGGTTACGTACCGATGCAAGGCTGCGTATTGTCTACACAATACGGCAGGCGTCGCTGGCAGCGATCGGAAAACAGCCGTCCAGGCGCTATTTCTTCCGCTGCCTACGCCGCCACGCTCAGAATTCGCGTGCAATGAATTGATTCAACGCCGGCGAACGATAGAACACCATGCATTGCGCGAAGATACGATTGAACGGGCCGCGGCGCACCTCGTCCTTCATCGGGACTTCGCTCTTGTCCAAACCCGCCGTGTTGGCGTCGACAAAGCGGTGCAGGCGGTCGGTTGCGCCGGTCTTGGCGTTGTCCATCGCGTAGGTGGTGAGCAGATACGAGCGGTCGCGCAGCTGATCGGTTGCGTACTTGCCGCTACGCGTGTAGTTGTTATCCAGGCATCGCTGCAGCGCGTAGGCCTTGATGTCCTCGCGATCGGCCGGCTTGCCGGCCGCCAGGGCAGGCGGTTGCAGCGCCAAGGCAGCAAGGGTGATAACGAACAGTGTGGTACGTGCGCGAACCATGGGCGGCCGTTGTGAAGGAACAGACCCCATCAGTCTGCATCATTGCGCTGCTCGGCGCTGGTAGCGCGGCGTTGGTGCAGTCGAGGTCAATCAGGCATTGCCCGATTGGCCGAAGTGGAACTTCTACACCCAACCTGCCGGCAACAGCACACCGACGAGCTTGTTGAGGAAGGCGCAAAAAATAGCCGTGGAACGATGCCTCGCGCGAGCGCATCACGCCGTTGCCATGAGTCTGTGGCAAGAAGAGGGTAGTGTCATTCGACGGCGCGCGGACATTGCAGTGCACGGATCAACGCATGCACCGATCGCTTAGCCGAAGACGCGTCGCCCGGCAAACGGATTGCCGGGCGACGCGCGATCAAGCGTGGCAGGCGCGCAAGGTCGCCTGCCACGCGGCTTACCGCTTATTGGCCGAAGTAGGTGGAAATGGTGGAATACACGTCCGAGAAGCGCGAGTAGTAATCCGGGGACGTCTGCGCGCTGCAATACGACATTCCGCCGTACAGGCCGCCACGCAGTTGGTAGGCGCCCCCGCTGGCGACGGTGAACAGGCCCGAGCCGGACGAGCCGCCTTCGGTCACACCATCGCTCCACACCACGCGATAGAGCGGGCTCTTGCCATCGATGGAGCTGCTCAGTGCATTCACCGTACCCAGCGAATACTTCTTGACGTCGCCTGATGGGTGGTGGATGCCGACAATCGAGGTGCCGGTGGAACCGATCGCCGCGCTATTCCACGCTGCGTAGAACGCACCGCTTGGCGGTGCGGTCTTCAGCTCCAGCAATGCCGTGTCGCGCGTGGTGTTGGCATACCGCAGGAACGCGCCGCCCGTCAATGTGGTTGCCTGCGAGCTGGCCTTACTGCCATTGCAGCTGGCCGCATCGTAGAACCAGTAGGTCTGCAAGGTGTTGGCCACGGTCTGCGTGCTGATGCAATGCGCCGCGGTCCAGAACAGGTTGCGTTTGGGCGAGTTGGCGTTGTTGAGCAGCGTGCCGGTGCACAGGAACGAGCCCTGGCTGGTAGTGAATACCATGCGCGCCACCGCTTTTGCGGCGCTGGTAAAGCCGGTTGTGGGATTGGCGCGGCAGACGATATCGTTCTGACACGAATCGCTCTCGCCGATGGCAATGGTCATCACGTCGCGCGGGCTGGCAGTGGGGCTGATATCCAGATGCGACAGTTGCGGAATGCTGAGGCTGAAGTTCTCCGGATACAACCCGGCCGGCAGCGACAATTCGACCAGCAGGTCTTCTCCACTCACCGTCGGCGACCAGCCGATATCGTTGCCGCTGGCAGCAAAGCTGGCGCCGGATTGCTCGAACACGCGACCATCGTTGCCGGCAAAGCGCAGCGTCACCCTGGACGGGTCGCCAGGCGTTGCACCGGCGCCACGCAGTACCAGCGATGCACGCAGCGATACCGCCTGTGCGGAGCTCACTTTGAGGCTGGCCACGCGCGAGCCATCGGGAGCCATCTGCCAATCGAGTTTGGACAGGTTCACCGTCGGCTGTGCGACTGCACGCGAAAAACCGATCTGCAACGGCTGTCCATGCTTGACCTGCGCAATGCGACGCTCGCGTACACGGCCGATCTCGGCACTGGTGGGGGCAGTGAGTTGCACCACGCGCGTGGGCAGAACGCCGCCGCGCAAGCTTGCCGATTGCAACGTTGCCGCACCAAGCTTGGCCGCCTGCGGCGCGGTGGTGACCGGCGCTGCATCCATCTCGGTCGGCGGGGCAGCCGCTGCGGTGCCGGAAATAGCGGAAAACAACGCCAGATACATCGCGTTCTTGCGATTCATGGGTAGTCCTTCTCGTCAAGGATCGCCAGGCTGCAGCGGGGGCTGCAACAAGCGCGCGCCATCGTTGGCGCCGAACGAGCCTAGCGAAAGTTCAAGGCTGAATGTGTGCTGAAAATCTCGTTCGTAGATATAGTTGCGGTAAATACAATCGCGTTTTCGCGTATCGATGTGCGGTGTCTTGCATGCGGTGAGTCGCTCTTGCGAGTGCGCGGGCGCACGCAATGGCGATGGAGACCGTTGTGTGGGCCGGCGGCTTGCAACGCGCGCGAAGCGCTTCGCGCATGCGCCATGCGTCCTCCATCGTGTTGATGCCGGCATCTGCGGCATCGCGCTTGTGGCGTCTGATGACGCATGCAGATCGCCGCAAGGCGAATGCGATGGATCGCAGGACCTGGCTGGCCTGGTGGAATACGGCGGTGCAACCTTCAGCGCTGCTGTCGCGGCTACTCCAGTGTGTCGCTGGCGCGGAATTCGGTGGAGCGTCCGCTGAGTTTCAGAAACGCCAGGACCGTCAGCCCCACCGCCATCCACGCAGCGCCGCCCAGTTGTGCATGCAGGTCGGCATTGAGCAGCACGTACGCCAGGATGCCGATCCCGATCAAGGGCACCACGCCGTGCAGCACATGCCGGCCCTGGGTGCGGAAGTGCCACAGTACGGCGATATGCAGCAACACGAAGGCGCTCAGTGCGCCGACGTTGCACAGCGACGACAGCAACGCGATCTGCCCGACGAAGACTTCACCCAGTACCAGGCTCAGGCCCGCCACCAGCAGGATCGCACGCTGCGGCACGCCGGTGCGCGGGTGGATGTAGCGCAGGAAGGCCGGCAACTGCCGGTCGCGCGCCATGGCGAACAACAGCCGCGACGTCGCCGCCTGTGCAACCAATGAATTGGCGATTGCCGCGCTGACCGCCACCGTGAGCGCAATGACGATCTGCAGCCACGGCCCGGCGATCAAGCGCCCGATCTCGAAGAACGCATCGTTGGATTCCTGCGCGTTGGGGTAGCGCTGCAGGGTGGGCTGCAGCAATGCCGCCAACCAGGTTTGCAAGACGAACAGCCCTGCCACGATCAGCAAGGCGAGCAAGGTTGCGCGCCCCACCACGCGGTTGCCGCCGCGCGCTTCCTCCGACATGGTGGAGATCGCATCGAAGCCTAGGAACGACACCACCGCCACCGACAACGCGCTGAAGACCAGCTGCGGAGAGAACGCTTGTGGGCTGTAGAGCGGGCGCCAGCTCCAGTACGCCCCATTGACGCCGCGCTGGATCGCCAGCGTCGCCAGCACCACGAACACCGCCAGTACCAGCAACTGCGCAAGCAGGAAAACGCGATTGGCGCGTGCGGTGGTTTCGATGCCGCGCAGGTTCACCACCGTATTGAGCACCACGAAGAACCCAATCCACGCCGGCTGCGGTACCGCCGGCAACACAGTGTGCATCGCATTGGCGCCGACCACGTACAGCAGGGTCGGCACCAGCAGGTAGTCGAGCAGAATCGCCCAGCCAGCCAGAAAGCCCATGCCGCTGCTCAGTCCTCGCCCGACATAGGCATACACCGAACCAGCCACCGGAAATGCCTGCGACATCTGCTGGTAGCTCAGTGCGGTGAACAGCATTGCCACGAAGCCGACCAGGTAGGTCAGCGGCACCATCCCGGCACTAATGTCGAAGACGCCGCCGAAGATCGAGAACGGTGCAGTCGGAACCATGCACACCAGCCCGTAGATCAACAGATCCTTGAGCGTGAGCTGCCGCTTGAGCTCCTGTGCGTAGCCGAAGCGTTCCAGCGTGGCTGCATCGTCGCGGCGTGGTGTGTCGGTCATGCAGGTGTCCGCTGAAAGGAATGCCGGCACGCAACGCAAGCGTCTGGACGAGCTGAACGCCCGTCCCGTGTTGCCGCCATGTGACCGGCATTGTGACGATAATCTGGCCGGCAAGCCCATCCATTGGCAAAAGTGCTAGGTTTTCCCTCCTGGATGTCATCAGCTGGCAACCACCGGTACCGAAGGATCATCATGTTCGACATTCTGGCCAGCCTGGGTTGCGATCTGCAGGCGTTGCAGACGCTCGATAGCTGCCTGGATCGGGTATTTCGCGATGTCTGTGCGCTCGGTTTCCATTCGCTGGTGTACGACTACGCGCCGGTGCCTCTGAGTCTGGAGGGCGCACTGATCACGCCAACGGTGTTCATGCAGCGCAATGCGCCGGGCGATATGCAACATGTGTGGTGCGAGCACGGGTACTACCAACATGACCCTGTTCAGCAGCGTGCAACGCGACGTACCACGCCGTTCGTATGGTCGTACCGCACCGACGGCCATTGCCCGGAGGTGGAATATGTGGGTGGCCAGCATCGGCAAGTGACCCGTTATCTCTGCGATAGCGGTATGGACACCGGTGTCACCGTGCCGCTGCATCTGCCCGGTGGCGCATTTGCCACCTTCAGCGGTGCCATCGATGCCGCGTCTGCACAAGCGCCGCGTTTGGCCGAAGCGCAGTTACTGACCTTTCTGTTGCTGGCCCACGCCTTCCAGGCGTGCGCGCAGGAATTGCTGGACCCGCAGGAACGCCGTTGCCACCACATCGCACTGACCCGTCGCGAGCGCGAGTGCCTGCAGTATTCGGCCAAAGGCCTGACGTCCAAACGGATTGCCGCGGCACTTAACCGTTCAACCGCCACGGTAAACCTGCATCTGAATTCGGCCGCTCGCAAGCTGGGCGCGCGAAATCGCGTGGAAGCAGTGGTGCGTTGTATGCACTATAGGTTGCTGGAGCTATAAGTATTTTTTTGAGCATGCCTGCATGGCTGCGGTACCTGCTGTACCTGCGGCGTCGCTGGTTTCAGAGCGGCAGGGCGCATATGCAATGTCGCTTCTTTGGCGCGACCCTCCTGTGTCCTAAACGCTGATCTGTTCTTGGGCCCAATGGATTCCAGTGGCACCCGCAGATGCGATAGATGCGCTGATTCGAAGCCGGCATTTCGATCCAAAAGCGATGTTGAGCCGCGCGATACCCGACGCAGTCGGCGACGCAACGCGTTCGATCGAACTGGCTATCGGCCAGCGCCAACCGCGCATCCGGGCGCACCCAAACCTGTGAAATTTGCCAGTTAACGCCGATTGGCGTGCTCGCTAGGCTCGGGGATCATCATTGCCGTAGGCAGGCGCAGGTCATGCAGTGCACCGAGGGTTACGTCGACTTCCGCGGCTACCGCACCTGGTACCGCATTACCGGCGACCTGTGCGCGGATGCCTGCCCGCTGCTGGTGTTGCACGGCGGCCCTGGGTGCACGCACGACTACGTGGACAGCTTCAGGGACCTGGCGGCCAACGGCCGCGCGGTGATCCACTACGACCAGCTGGGCAACGGTAATTCCACCCATCTGCGCAATGCCGAGCCAGGCTTCTGGACAGTGGGGCTGTTTCTGGACGAGCTGCAGACGCTCATCGCGCATCTGGGGCTGTCGCAGTACGCATTGCTGGGCCATTCCTGGGGCGGAATGCTGGCAGCCGAACATGCCGTGCGCCGTCCGTCCGGCCTGCGAGCGCTGGTGATCGTCAATTCGCCCGCCTCGATGGGGTTGTGGCGCGCTGCTGCGCTGCGCCTGCGCGCGCGCCTGCCTGACGATATCCAGGCCGCACTGGACGAGCACGAAGCCGCCGGCACGCTGGACCATCCGGCCTACCGCGCTGCCAGCCAGGTGTTCTATGCGCAGCACGTCTGTCGCGTGCTGCCGTGGCCTGCCGAGGTGGCGCGGACATTTGCCGCCATCGACGCCGACCCAACCGTGTATCACGCCATGAACGGCCCGACCGAATTCCATGTGGTCGGCAGTTTGCGCAACTGGAGCATCATCGAGCGCCTGCACCGCATCACCGCGCCCACCCTGGTGCTGTCTGGAAAGGACGACGAAGCCACGCCGGAAACCGTCGAGCCCTATGCGCGGTTGATCCCGGATGCGCGCTGGCACGTGTTCGCCAATTCCAGCCACATGCCGCACGTGGAAGAACGCGCGGCGTGCATGCGCCTGGTCGGCAATTTCCTGGACGATCAGGCACCGTGGCCCGGCGGACAAATGCTGCGCTCGTCAGCACTGGCCAATCGCGCTGTGTGAGCGTGCAGGGCGTCGTGCGGCGATGGCCAGCGGGCCGATCAAAGGCACTGTGCTTGCCTGCCTGACGCGATGATGTCGCTGTGGGAGGACACCATCAATCCCTGCCTGCAATAGAGGCGCTGCAGCGTTGGAGTGCTTCCATCGACGCGCGCGCGTTCTGTGCATTTATGTCGATTGAGCCCGGAGCATCGGCGCAGGCCCGCTTCAGGCCGCCGGCGTGCGTTGGTGTGCGAGCGTCGCAGTGCTCGCGCCACAGCGTGGGAAGCATCGCAGGCTACCGGCAGCCAGGTGCGCAGGTGCTCGGATGCGCTGCGCCGCGCTCGCGCGCGACAGCTCGTGTCCGCATGTTCGTGCCGAATAGAGACAAATGCTGCATTGCATGACCGCGATGTAGTTTGCCAGCTGCGATTCAGGCGTGCGGATTGCGTCCGTGCCTAGCGCTGCGATCCGCATGTAGGTGTGGGTGCGATTGCGTTGCGCGTCCGAACGACTGCACGTCGCCAGCGTCTGCAGGCGCACGCGCACATGCGTCGATCAACACAGGGCTAATTACACGGCATTGGCGTGTCTTGTCCCGGCTGTCCTTCTCTGTCCCTTTTGCATGTCCCGGAAAGAGAACACCGCGGTGTGTCTAAGAGCGGCTAACAAAACCCTTGAA
>NZ_JFAQ01000153.1 GCF_001304695.1 Xanthomonas axonopodis | reverse complement strand
GATCAGCGTTGCCTTAGAGCGACCAACCAATCTCTTGCCCCAAACCTTCCACCGCATCGGCGCAACGCAGCGCCAACGCCCCGTCGCTGCAACCGATTGCACGTGATGGCACACCAATTGCAGAACTCCTGCAGGATGGCCCGGCCAGCGGCGCGTGACAGCGTCTGCGCTAGACTGCAATCTGTTGGGGTTGCGTTCGGTCGGTGCGGCGTAGTCTGCCGCGCGGTCCTGTTGGGGGGAGGGCGAAGACCGTACGTGGCGTTCGTTCCTTTAACGGTCGATTCTTTAGGATGAGCTGCGAGGTGAGATTGCAGCCAGGAGAAGCAGCCAGGAGAACTTGTGCATCGGAGTGGTTTCAGAGCGTCTTGGTCGTACACCGTCGGGTTCGCCCGCTCGGCCGCGTGCCAGGCAACATCGCACTGCATGACGCGGATGGATCTCCCGTGTCAGCCCGCCCTGTCGTCCTCGCGCGATGGGCAGCCCTGATGGATGGCAACGTGACCCCTTCCCCGACAACGACTGCAATGCCCTCCATTTCCGCCCTCGATGCCGGCACGCCGACGCTGCCGCCGGAAGCGCCGCTGGCGATGCCCGAACAGAATTTGCGCGAAGGTCGCCTGCAGGTGCGCCACCAGCGCACTTCGCCGCCCGGCATCGGCGTGCGCCGCTTCTATTTGATCGGGGGCACCTTCGCCACCACCGCCATCGCCGTGTGGGTGATGCTCAGCGTGCTGTGGCCCGACGGCATCAGCGTGCTGGAAGGCTGCCTGCTTGGCCTGTTCGTGTTGCTGTTCGCCTGGATCGCTATGTCCTTCGCCAGCGCCGTGGCCGGTTTTGTCACCGTGGTGGCGCGCGCCGGGCGCAAGCTCGGCATCGACCCGGAGCAACCCCTGCCCACGCTGCGCTCGCGCACTGCGTTGCTGATGCCCACCTACAACGAGGACCCGCGCCGGCTGCTGGCCGGCCTGCAGGCCATCTACGAATCGCTGGCCGAGACCGGCCAGCTGGAGCACTTCGATTTCTTCGTGCTCAGCGACACCACCCGCGAATATATCGGCCGCGCCGAAGAGCTGGTCTACAGCGAGTTGTGCGAACGCGTCGGCGGGCACGGCCGCATTTTCTACCGCCGCCGTGCCGACAATGCCGCACGCAAGGCCGGCAACGTGGCCGACTGGGTGCGTCGCTTCGGTGGCAGCTACCCGCAGATGCTGATCCTGGACGCCGACAGCGTGATGACCGGCGACACCATCGTGCGGCTGGTCGCCGGCATGGAAAACAACCCGGACGTGGGCCTGATCCAGACCCTGCCGGCGGTGGTCAACGGGCAGACCCTGTTCGCCCGCATGCAGCAATTCGGCGGCCGCGTGTACGGGCCGATCATCGCCTTTGGCGTGGCGTGGTGGCACGGCGCCGAGAGCAACTACTGGGGCCACAACGCCATCATCCGCACCCAGGCCTTCGCCGATCACGCCGGCCTGCCGTTGCTGCGCGGGCGCAAGCCGTTCGGCGGGCATGTGCTCAGCCACGACTTCGTGGAAGCGGCGCTGATGCGGCGTGGCGGCTGGGCCATGCACATGGTGCCGTACCTGCAGGGCAGCTACGAAGAAGGCCCGCCTACGCTGACCGACCTGCTGATCCGCGACCGCCGCTGGTGCCAGGGCAACCTGCAGCACGCCAAGGTGGTCAGCGCCAAGGGTCTGCACTGGATCAGCCGCATGCACATGCTGATCGGCATCGGGCATTACTTCACCGCACCGATGTGGGGCCTGTTGATGCTGATCGGCATCGGCATTCCGCTGGCCGGCGGCGGTATCGACCTGGCCGGCGACCTGCCGTTCTCGCCCGCCCGTTACTGGCACGGCAGCAGCCAGGGCAATGCGATCTGGATCTTCATCTGCACCATGTTCGTGTTGCTGGCGCCCAAGCTGCTCGGCTACATCGCGCTGCTGCTCAACCCGCGCGAACTGCGCGCCTGCGGCGGTGCCTTCCGCGCTGCAGTGAGCATCCTGCTGGAAACCGTGCTGGCCGCCCTGATGGCGCCGGTGGTGATGTACCTGCAGTCGCGCGGTGTGTTCGAGGTGCTGGCGGGCAAGGATTCGGGCTGGGATGCGCAGGTGCGCGACGACGGCAAGCTGTCGTGGCCGGCGCTGTTTCGCAGCTATGGCGGTCTGACCGTGTTCGGCCTGTTCATGGGTGCGCTGGCCTACGCGGTCTCGCCGGCGCTGGCCGCGTGGATGGGGCCGGTGATCGTCGGCATGGCGTTGTCGATCCCGGTGGTGGCGCTGACCTCGCTGCGTCGCACCGGCATGGCGCTACGCCGTGCCGGCATTTTCTGCATCCCCGAAGAACTCGACCCGCCCAAGGTGCTGGTGCGTGCTTCCGAATTGCGCCGCGCCGCCGCGCTGGAACCGTCGCTGATCTGAGTGCGCATCGGCGCTGGCCTCGGTGACCGGCGTGCTGTTGCCGCGTTGCATGCATGCAGCCCGCAACCTCTGGCCCCGGCTGATCTGGCCCACCCCTCGCGCAAGGCATAATGCCCAGCCCGCAAGCGGAGCTGGATGATGCTGGAAGTGATCGAACGCGAGACCGGACCGAACCCGCAATGGAGCGTGCTGTGGCTGCATGGCCTGGGCGCCGACGGTAGCGACTTCGCCCCGATGGTGCCCGAGCTGGTACGCCCGCAGTGGCCTGCGCTGCGCTTCGTGTTCCCGCATGCGCCGATCCGCCCGATCACCATCAATAACGGCGTGCGCATGCGCGGCTGGTACGACATCGTCGGCATGGATTTCGCCCAGCGCGCCGACAAGGCCGGCATCGCCGAGTCGGTGGCCCAGGTCGAAGCCTTGATCGCCCATGAGCAGAGCCGCGGCATTGCCCCGGAGCGCGTCCTGCTGGCCGGCTTCTCGCAAGGCGGCGCCGTGACCCTGGCCGTTGGCCTGCAGCGCAGCGTGCCGCTGGCCGGGCTGATCGCCATGTCCACCTATCTGCCGGATCCGGCCGCGGCCGCCAGCCAGTTGCAGCCGGCCGCCCTGCGCCAACCGTTGTTCATGGCGCATGGCACGGCCGACCCGGTGGTGCCGTTCGCGGCCGGCCAGGCCAGCATGCAGACCTTGCGCACGCTGGGCTTCGCACTGGATTGGCACACCTATCCGATGGGCCACCAGGTCTGCCTGGAAGAGATCGAGGCCTTGCGCGACTGGCTGCAGGCACGCTTCGCCGCTGCCTGAGCCCATGGCCCAGCGCGCACCGCAGATTGCCTGGATGCCGGACCTGTGCCGGCTGCCGCGGTTGGGCGCGATGCTGGGCCTGGCCGAGTTGGTGGTGCTGGTGGTGACCTTGGTACCCGATTCCGGCGCCGCGCGCAGCATCACGTTGTCGCGGTTCCTCTCCGCCAGCGGCTTGGCGCTGTGGCTGGCGCTGGCGGTCACCGTGCTGCTGTGCGTGTTGCGGCCCACCTTGTCGCGATTGCCGCCCCGGCTGGGTGGGCTGAGCGCCTTGCTGATCGCTGCCGTGGTGGCGATGCTGGGTGCCGGCATCGTGCATGGTCTGTATGCGGCGCTCGGGCAGGTATCGCCGGGCACGCAGGTCGGCTTCTGGCGATTCACGCTTGGCAGTGCGGCCACGGTGGTGTTGATCACTGCGCTGGCGCTGCGCTACTTCTATGTCAGCGACCGCTGGGAGGCCCAGGTGCAGGCCAACGCGCGCGCCGAGGCCGATGCCCTGCAGGCGCGCATCCGTCCGCACTTCCTGTTCAACAGCATGAACCTCATCGCCAGCCTGCTGCGGCGCGACCCGGTGGTCGCCGAGCAGGCGGTGCTGGACCTGTCGGATCTGTTCCGCGCCGCGCTGGGCGCCGGCGAAGGCATCTCCACCTTGCGTGCCGAATGCGAACTGGCCGAGCGCTATCTGGCAATCGAATCGCTGCGCCTGGGCGAGCGGCTGCAAGTGCGCTGGCACCGCCAGGAACCGTTGCCGTGGGAATTGCCGATGCCGCGACTGGTGCTGCAGCCGCTGGTCGAAAATGCGGTACTGCATGGCGTTTCGCGCATGCCCGAAGGCGGTACGCTGTACCTGTCGCTGCGCCAGCGCGGCAACCAGCTGCAGATCCGCATCGTCAACCCGGCGCCGCAGCCCGGCACCCAGTTGCCGCTGCTGGCCGGCGCCGGGCATGCCCAGGCCAGCATCTCGCACCGGTTGGCGTTCCAGTTCGGCGCCGGGGCACGGATGGCGGCCAGCTGGGCTGAAGGCTACTATGCCTGTGAGATCACATTACCGCTGCCGTGAGGGGAAAGTCACGGCAGCCAGGGGGAGTCCATGACGGCCACGCAAGTGCGGGCGCTGATCGCCGATGACGAGCCACTGGCGCGCGAGCGCCTGCGCCTGCTGCTGGGCGAGCATCCGCAGGTCGAGGTGATCGGCGAGGCCGAAAACGGCCAGCAAGTGCTGCAGCAGTGCGAACACCTGCGCCCGGACCTGGTGCTGCTGGACATCGCCATGCCCGGCGTCGACGGCCTGGAAACCGCGCGCCTGCTGCGGCAAAACCAGCCGCCGCCGGCGGTGGTGTTCTGCACCGCCTACGACCAGCATGCGTTGTCGGCGTTCGACGCGGCGGCGCTGGATTACCTGATGAAACCGGTGCGCCCGGAACGCCTGGCGTCGGCACTGGAAAAAGTCGCCACCTTCCTGGCCGGCCGCGTGCCCGGCACCGCGCCCAGGCCGCTGCGCACCCATCTGTGCGCGCGTTTGCGCGGCAGCCTGCGGCTGATCGCCATCGGTGACATTCGCTACCTGCAGGCCGAAGAGAAGTACGTCATCGTCCATCACACGCGCGGCGAGGACCTGATCGAAGAGTCGCTGAAATCGCTGGAAGACGAATTCGCCGACCGCCTGGTGCGCATCCATCGCAATTGCCTGGTCGCCCGCGATGAGCTGGTGGAACTGCGCCGTAGCGGCGATGGCCAGGTCCACGCGGTGCTGCGTAACGTGCCGCAGACCCTGGAAGTGAGTCGTCGCTGCGTGGCCAACCTGCGCGATCAATTACGTCAACTGTGAGTTCGGTGCCGGCTCCGCGATAATGCCGGCATGACCACGCTCCGTATCGCCACCCGCAAAAGCCCGCTTGCCCTCTGGCAGAGCGAACACGTCGCCGCCGCGCTGCGCCAGCACCATCCCGGCCTGGAGGTCATCCTGGTGCCGATGAGCACCCGCGGCGACGAAGTGCTGGACCGCTCGCTCGCGGCGATCGGCGGCAAGGGCCTGTTCCTGAAGGAGCTGGAGCTGGCGATGTTGCGCGGGGACGCCGATTGCGCGGTGCATTCGCTCAAGGACGTGCCGATGGAACTGGACGAGCCGTTCGTGCTGCCGGCCATCCTGGAACGTGGCGATCCGGCCGATGCGCTGGTGTCCAACTTCTATGCTAGCCTGCAGGCGCTGCCACTGGGCGCGCGCGTGGGCACCTCCTCGTTGCGTCGTCAGGCGCAGTTGCGCGCCGCGCGCCCGGACCTGGAATTGATCGACCTGCGCGGCAACGTCAACACGCGTCTGGTCAAGCTCGACAACGGCGGCTACGACGCCATTGTGCTGGCCTGCGCCGGCCTGCAGCGGCTTGGGCTGGAAGCGCGCATCAGCGCACGGCTGGACGCGCCGGAATGGTTGCCGGCGCCTGCGCAAGGCGCGGTGGCGGTGGAATGCCGTGGCGACGACGCACGCATCCACAGCCTGCTGGCGGTGCTGGATGCCGGCCGTACGCGTGCCTGCGTGGAAGCCGAGCGGGCCATGAATCGCGCCCTGCACGGCAGCTGCCATGTACCGGTGGCCGCCTTTGCGCGCTGGGAGGGGCAGGGTCTGTTCCTGCAGGGCATGGTCGGCAGCGCCAGCGACGGGCGCCTGATCCACGCCGATGCGCACGGCAGCGCCGAAGAGACCGAAGACCTCGGCCGCCGCGTCGCGCAAGGCCTGTTCGACAAGGGCGCCGCGCAGCTGCTGGCCGAACTCTAATCCGAGCCTGGAAACAGGCACCTGCCTGGTAGGAGCGGACCTGGCCGCGAGAGGCTTTACCGGCAAAGCCCCTCGCGGCCGGCGCCGCTCCTGCAAGTGCGCGGTGCGTCGTCGGCCACCTGCGCAGTGCGTTTGCCGCGGCAACACCGCTGGCACGGCTTACTTGAACGTGTAGACCAGATTGACCGTGGTCAGCGTATCGGTCTTCTTGTCGCCGTCGCTGACCTCGCTGTTGTGACGCATCTGCCACGCAGCCTTCAGCGCAAAGTGCGAGTTCATGCTGACCTGCACACCGAAGTCGTTTTGCGCATAGGTGTTGTATTCGCCCGATTCCACCAGCAGCGTGTTGATCAGATCGGTGTTGTCGGTGACAGTGTACTTGAGGTCGAACAGGCCGCGGCCAATCAGTCCGGTCTCGTTGCGGTCTTCGTTGCTGTTGTGCGCACGGCGCACACCCGGGCCCACCTGTGCATCCAGATAGAACCGGTCGGCATTGATCAGGCGCGTGCCGTAGCCGATACCGAAGGTAGCCAGCCGATCGTAGGTGGCGAAGTCGTCGTGTTCGTAGCGGCCGGTGGCGGTGAGCTGGCGATGCTCACCCAGCTGCAACGCACTACCCACGCTGCCGGTGTAACGCTCGGCGGTGGTCTGTCGCTCACGCGTGGTGCTGCCGTCGTCGTTGGTGTTGGTGTATTCCGAACTCGAACGCAGCGCGGTGGCATCCAGGCTGTGAATCCAGTCGCCGTCGGTGTAGCGCAGGCGCACGCGGCCGTTGAGGCTATCGGTGGTGCTGTTGCCATGCGCGGCAGCGTAGCCGAACTCGCCGCTACTTCCGCCCCAGGGCGAGGGCATCACCGCCGCGGCCGGGTCTGCCGGCGCTGGTGCGACTGCCTGGGCCCAGACGGAAGGCGTGATCAACAACAGCGGCAATAGGGCAGACAACGGGACACGGCGGGACATGGGCAGCTCGCTTTGCAAGGCGGGAGGAGGGGTGGAAGCGATTTCATGATAACGGACTGTGCGGTGACGTCATCGCCAAGTGAACATCCGCTTCATTGCCGGTTGGGACGCCGCAAGCGGCCTGGGTCGGGTCCGCGCTTCCGATGGGCGCGACAGTGAACGGCGATCTGGAGGACGGTTGGCGATGTGGTCGAACTGACCTGCGAGGCCGTTGTGAGCGGAATTAAAGTGACTCCGGCGCTGTGCCTGGCGTTAGCCGGAGCGACCGGCCTAGCCCGCTGCGAGACAGGAGCCTGAGCGACCCGACTGCCTCGCCTGCAAGCGCTACCGGCAGTGCCCGCCAACCAAGGCCTAGGCGAACGCTCGCGCCAGGCCGATACGTGGTGATGGTGCGGCCGACCGAACAGACCAGCCCGCTGGGTCGCACATCCCCCGGGCGCTTGCCGCTGTGCGTCTGCCGTCCCAGCGCGATGCTCACCCCGCCGCGCAAAGACTCGGACATAATCGACGCATGGACCGCTCCGAACGCATCAACTCCCTGCATCGCATGCTCAAATCGGCACGCTACCCGGTCACGGTGGCGCGGCTGCAGGATGAGCTGAGCTGTTCCCGTGCCACTGTCTACCGCGATCTGGCGTTTCTGCGCGACGCGTTGATGGCGCCGGTGGAAGGCGACGGCGAATCGGGCTTTCGCTATCTCTCCGGCGAAAGCGACCGCTTCGAATTGCCCGGGCTGTGGCTGAGTTCGGAAGAACTGCACGCGCTGCTGGCCTCGCAACAGCTGCTCGCGCGCATTGGCGGCGGGGTGTTGTCTTCGATGCTGGCCCCGCTGCAGCAGCGCATCGAAGGACTGCTGGCTGCCCAGGCTGGCGTTTCGCAGTGGCCGGTGGATCGGGTGCGGGTCATTCCGCACCGCGGCCGCAAGCTGGACGAAGCCAGCTTCCGCACGGTGGCCTCCGGCGTGCTGGAGCGCAAGCAGCTGAGCTTCGATTACCGTGCGCGTTCCACCGACGAATCGACCAAGCGGACGGTGTCGCCGCAGCGCATCACCCATTACCGCGACAACTGGTATCTGGACGCCTGGGATCACGGGCGCGACGGCGTGCGCAGCTTTGCGGTGGACCGCATCGACCACGCGCGTCTGCTAGATGCGGTGCCGCGCGATGTGCCCGACAGCGAATTGGACGAGCAGCTTGCCGCCAGCTACGGCATTTTCTCCGGGGCGCCCAAGGGGTGGGCGACCATCGTGTTCAGCTCCAAGGCCGCGCGCTGGGTTGCCGACGAACATTGGCATTCCAAGCAGCAGGGTCGCTTTCTGCCCGATGGCCGCTACGAACTCAAGCTGCCGTACGGCAACTCGCGCGAATTGCTGATGGACGTGCTGCACTACGGCTCGGACGCGGAGATTGTCGAACCCATGTCGCTGCGCGAGCAGGCCAAGGCGTTGTTGTCGCTGGCGCTGAGCAATTACGACTGAGCGTTGTCGAGCGATGCGGCGCTACGCCGCGTGGCGATCGCAGCGCGCACCTGCATGACGATCGGTCACGCGCCACCGGCTTGGCGCGCGGCCAACACGACTGGTCGCGCTCAGCGCTTGTTCGGCACTTCAAAGCCCAGGCGGTCCACCTGTTCGCGCAGCTGCGGCACCCGCTTGAGTTTGTCGGTATAGATGGAATAGTCGTCGCGCATCTTGTTGACCAGCATCCGATACTGGTCGCGGCTCATGTCCGGCTTGCGCGAGAAGATCCAGGCCAGGTCGCGGCCCGGGTAGGAGATCAGCATCCACGAGCCGTCGGTGGCGATTTCCAGGATGCGCTGCTTGGCCGGGATGACCTTGTAGAACCACACGCGCCAGTCGCGGTTGCCGCTGTCGGCATCCACCGAGGCGCGCGCAGTGACTTGCTTTTCCGGTTCGCCGAACCCGTCGCGGTACAGATAGCGCACCGCCACCTTGCCGTCTTCGACCAGGGTGTATTCATCGCGGCTGGTGACGTGGCCGCGCTCGACCGCGTTGGGCATGCGCGCAATCACGTACCAGGTGCCCATGATCTTGGACAAATCGATTGCCGGCCCGGTGGCGGACGCGTCCTTGGCGTGTGCCACGGGCAGGCCGAGGACGAGCAGAAAAGCGAGGGCGATCATAACGGTCAGGCGCATCGCAACATCACAAGGAGGCAGTCGGAGCAGCACACTACCGCATGCAGGGGGCAAGTTCGCGTCAACGGTCGGGTCTGGCATCGGCAGCCGGGGAATCTGCGGCAGACGCCGGGCAGGCGCTGGCGCCGCGAACGGCTGGCTCCGCCACCTGGCGTCGGCCCTGTGCCGCTCGCGTGCGGGTTGCCGGGCGCCGCGACGTTGCAGGGGACAGCCGCACCCGTGGAAGCCTGCGACGCGCCGAGCAGGCGCCCGAAGCGCAGGCCGCAGATGCTTCGCGTCAAGGTCGCAGCCTGTGAGATGGGTTGCGGCAATCCTGCGCGCCTGTTGTGATCCTTTCCTACCACGGAGTGCCGCCATGTCGCATCGTCCTGCTTCCCGTTCCGAACGTCCCGACCCGCGCGTGCTGCGCCCGGTGCGGCAGATCGTCCTGGCCGGGCTGGTCCTGGTGCTGGTCTGGCCGGCCGCGCGTGGCAGTAGCGAGTGGATCGGCTGGTTGCCGCTGTGGCTGGTCGGCATGCCGATGCTGGCGTGGTGGAGCCTGCACCGGTTTGCCCTGCCTTCTTTGGCAACGCGTAGCGTGCGCCGTGGTGTGCCCCGGCGGCGTGGCCCGCAGGCACAGCGCCGGCGCAGTGCTTCGCGTACGGCGACACAGGCGCGCGCAGCCTGACCTTTGGCAGGGTTGGTCGACGGGGCGCTGTGCTACGTTCCGGGCAGTCGTTTTTCCGGAAACATTCATGTCCAAGTTCGCCTCGATCTGCCTGGTTGCCGGCCTGATCACTGCTGGCGCCGTCTCTGCAGAGGAACCCCCCGTGTCCAACGATCCCTACGCCTGGCTGGAAGATGTCACCGGCGCCAAGCCGCTGGACTGGGTCAAGACCCAGAACGCCAAGACCGAGGCACGCCTGGCCAGCACGCCGGCGTTCAAGCAGATGGAAACCAGCATCCGCGAAGTGCTGGATTCGGATGCGAAGATTCCCGGTGTGCAGAAGATCGGCGCGTTTTACTACAACTTCTGGAAGGACAAGCAGCACGAGCGCGGCCTGTGGCGGCGCACCACGCTGGACGAGTACCGCAAGGCTTCGCCCAAGTGGGAAACGGTGCTGGACCTGGATGCGCTCAACAAGGCCGAAGGCGAAAACTGGGTGTGGCACGGTGCCGACTGCCTGCGCCCGGACTACCAGCGCTGCCTGATCGCGTTGTCGCGCGGCGGTGCCGATGCCGATGTCACGCGCGAGTTCGATCTGGGCAGCAAGCAATGGGTCAAGGACGGCTTCTTCCGCCCCGAGTCGAAGGGCGGGCTGGGCTGGATCGACCGGGACACCGTCTACGTGTTCACCGATTTCGGCGCCGGTAGCATGACCAGCTCCGGCTACCCGCGCATCGCCAAGCAGTGGAAGCGCGGCACGCCATTGACTGCCGCGAGCGTGGTGTACGAAGGCAAGCCGACCGATATGTACATCGCAGCCATGCATGACGACACGCCCGGCTTCGAGCGCGATTTCGTCAGCCGCACGCTGGCCTTCTACAACGACGAGCTGTATCTCAAGGGCGCCGACGGCACGCTGGTCAAGGTGGACGTGCCCAATTCGGCTAGCAAGTCGGTCAAGCGCCAGTGGCTGACGCTGGAGCTGCGCGAACCGTGGAAGGTAGGCGGCAAGACCTACAAGCCCGGCACCTTGCTGGCCACGCGTTTCGACGATTTCATGGCCGGCAAGCGCAACTTCGATGTGCTGTTCGAACCCACCGACACCACCTCGCTGGCCGGCATGGTGTGGACCAAGTCGCATCTGGTGTTGAACGTGCTGGAAGACGTCAAGAACCGTCTGAGCGTCATCACGCCATCGCGCGATGGCTGGAAAAAGAGCGCGTTTGTCGGTGCGCCGAGCTTCGGCACGGTGGATGTGGGCGCGGTGGACAGCGACGACAGCGACGCGCTGTGGCTCACCGTCACCGATTACCTGACCCCCACCACCTTGTCGTGGGTGGACGTGGGCGCTGCGCCGCAGCCGCTCAAGACCATGCCGGCGTTCTTCGATGCCGGCAAGGACACCATCGAGCAACACTTTGCCACCAGCAAGGACGGCACCCGCGTGCCGTATTTCCTGGTACGCCCGAAGGCCTTGAAGCTCGACGGCAGCGCGCCGACCTTACTGTATGGCTACGGCGGTTTCGAAATTCCGATGACGCCCAATTACTCCGGCGGTTTGGGGCGCGCGTGGCTGGAAAAGGGCGGCGTGTACGTGGTGGCCAATATCCGCGGCGGTGGCGAATACGGCCCGCGCTGGCACCAGGCCGCACTCAAGCAGAACCGCCACAAGGCCTACGAAGACATGGCTGCGGTAGCCAAGGATCTGGTCGCGCGCAAGATCACCTCGACCAAGCATCTGGGCGTGCAGGGCGGCAGCAATGGCGGCCTGATGACCGGCAACATGCTCACCCAGTATCCGGAACTGTTCGGCGCGGTGGTGGTGCAGGTGCCGCTGCTGGACATGAAGCGCTACAGCCACCTGCTGGCAGGCGCCTCGTGGATGGCCGAGTACGGCAATCCGGATACCAACGACTGGACCTTCATCCAGACCTTCTCGCCGTACCACCTGTTCGACCCAAAGAAGACCTACCCGCCGGTGATCTTCCTGACCTCCACGCGCGACGATCGCGTGCATCCCGGCCACGCGCGCAAGATGGCCGCCAAGATGATCGAGGCCGGCAAGGACGTGACCTATTACGAGAACATCGAAGGCGGCCACGGTGGTGCGGCCAATAATGCGCAGGCCGCGCATATGGCCGCGCTTGCGTATAACTTCCTGTGGGAGCGCTTGGCCGACTGAGGCTAGTAGGGCTGCATGCGCAGATGCGTCGTGCAACACGAGGCTGCTGGCAGTGTGCAGCGGCCTCGTGTCGTTAGAGGGCGTGGTAGAACATGCGGGCCATGGCGTGCCTGATGCGATCAGAGCGTCGTGGCAGCAGACGTGCCGCTAACTGGCTGCTTCCTTCTCCCGTCGGGGCATTGTCCTCCTTCATGGGGAAGACATTGCCCGAGGGCGGATGAGGGTACGAACCACGCACGCAGCTGGCAGTTGCATCGCAGACGTTTGCGGCAAGTAACGCGTGACAGGGGCCACACAACCAATCAAGCGGCCACCGCTCTGCGCATTGCGAACCTGGATGCGCAGCGTCGGCGCCTCACACAAAAACTTCCATGCATCGCACTGCGGGTGACTTGGCCAACTACAACCGCTTCAACCCACGCGCAATCCGCTCCACCGCCTGCTCCAGACGCGGCAGGCTCTGCGTATAGGCGATGCGCACATGCTGATTGGCGCGATGGTGGCCGAAATCGATGCCCGGCGTGAACGCAACATGTTCGGTCTCCAGAGAATGCGCGCAAAACGCCTGCGCATCATTTGAAAATCCGCTGATCTCGGCATACAAGTAAAACGCGCCTTGCGGTTCGACTGCGATCTCGAACCCCAATGCACGCAAGGCCGGCAGCAGGTAATCACGGCGCTGCTGGAACTCGGCGCGGCGCGCTTCGAAGATCGCGATGCTCTCAGGCGTAAAGCAGGCCAGTGCAGCGTGCTGGGCAATTGTCGAGGCGCTGATGTACAGATTCTGCGCAAGCTTTTCCAGTTCCGGCACCGCGTCGGGCGGCGCGATCAGCCAGCCCAGGCGCCAGCCGGTCATGCCGAAGTACTTGGAAAAACTGTTCAACACGAATGCGCTGTCGTCCACTTCCAGCACGCTGTGCGCGTCCAGGCCGTAGGTCAGGCCGTGGTAGATCTCGTCCACCACCAGATGGCCGCCGCGTGCATGCAGCGCCTGCGAAAGCGCAGCCAGTTGCGTGCGCGAGAGCACGCTGCCGGTGGGGTTTGCCGGCGAGGCCACCAGGGCGCCCACGCTGTCGGCGTTCCAGCCGCGCTCCACCAGCGCAGGAGTCAACTGATAATCGGTGTCCGGGCCGACCGGGACCAATTGCGCGGCGCCCTCGACCAGGCGCAGAAAGTGGCGGTTGCAGGGGTAGCCCGGGTCGGCGAGCAACCAATGCTTGCCCGGATCCACCAGCAGGCTGCTGGCCAGCAGCAATGCGCCAGACCCCCCGGGTGTCACCAGAACGCGCTCCGGATCGAGGTTGCAGGCGTAGCGCTGCGCATAGAAGCCGGCAATCGCCTCGCGCAGCGCCGGCAGCCCGCGTGCGGCGGTGTAGCGGGTGTGGCCGGCCGCCAATGCCGCCTGGCCAGCAGCGACGATCGGCGCGGCCGTGGTGAAATCGGGCTCGCCGATTTCCAGGTGGATCACGTCGTGGCCGGCCTGTTCGAGCGCATTGGCGCGTGCCAGCAGCGACATGACATGAAACGGGGCGATGTCCTGGCTGCGGCGGCTATAGCCGCCTGCGTACGGAAGTGTGGAATCCATTGGTTCGATAATAGACCAGCATGACCTAGGACACATGGCGCCCGACAGAAGGCTCTTCCACACTCGGGAGCTGGGATGGCATGGCGTTCATCCAATGGACCCCAATCTGATGAAGCACGTCCTCACTCTTCTGATCGCCAGCCTGATGACCACATCCCCCGCCTTCGCCGCCCTTCCGTCGCCGCCAGACGTCGCCAAACACCCGCATGTGGTCAAGGCGCCGTTCGGCGCGACCCGCAACGACGACTATTACTGGTTGCGCGACGACAAGCGCGAAGACAAGGCGATGCTGGCATATCTCAACGCCGAGAATGCCTACACCGACAAGGTGATGGCGCCGCTCAAACCATTGGAAGAAGCGCTGTATACCGAGATCGTCGGGCGCATCAAGCAGGACGATGCCAGTGTGCCGTATCGCGAGCGCGGCTATTGGTATTACACCCGGTTCGAAACCGGCAAGGATTATCCGATCCAGGCGCGCCGCAACGGCAGCATGGAGGCGCCGGAAGAGATCCTGCTCGACGTCAACCGGATGGCGCAGGGCAAGGGCTACTTCAGCGTGGGCGGCGCCGCGGTGAGTCAGGACAATCGCATCCTCGCCTGGGCCGACGATGCCGTTGGCCGCCGTCAATACACCATCCGCTTCAAGAACCTGGAGACCGGCGAACTCTACCCGGATACCGTGGGAGGCGTCTCGGCCAATGTGGTGTGGGCCGACGACAACAAGACGCTGTTCTATGTCGAAAACGACCCGGACACGCTGCTCACCGTGCGCGTGAAAAAGCATGTGCTCGGCACGCCGTCCAAGGACGATGTGCTGGTGTACGAAGAGAAGGACGACAGCTTCTACATGGGCATTGGCCGCACCCGCGACGACAAGTACATCATCATTGAGGTTGAAAGCACGGTCTCTTCGGAAACTCGCTATGCGCTGGCTGCCAAGCCGGACGCCTTCAAGGTGCTGGCCAAGCGCGAGCGCGACGTGGAATACCATGCCGACCATTTCGATGGCCGCTGGGTGATCCGCACCAATGCCGACGGCGCCAAGAACTTCAAGCTGGTGACCGCGCCGACCGATGCGACCACGCGCAAGCAGTGGACCGATTGGGTAGCGCACGACAACAACGTCTACATCGAAGACTTCGCGTTGTTCGATGGCTTCACCGCCATCGAAGAGCGTTCCGGCGGACTGGAACGTGTGCGCTTGCTCAAGCGCGACGGTAGCGATGAGTACGTCAAGGCCGATGAACCGGCCTATTCGATGGGGCTTTCGGTCAACTCCGAGCCGGACACACCCTGGCTGCGTTACACCTACACCTCGCTGACCACCCCGGCAATCACCTACGAGCTCAATACGCAGACCGGCGAGCGCAAGTTGCTCAAGCAGCAACCGGTGATCGGCTACGACGCCAGCAAATACGTGACCGAACTCGTGTGGGTAAAGGCGCGCGACGGGGTCAAGGTGCCGGTGTCGCTGGTGTACAAAAAGGGCTTCAAGAAGGATGGCAGCGCAGCGCTGTTTCAGTATGCGTATGGCAGCTACGGCATGTCGATGGACCCGGCATTCAATCTGCCGGCGGTCAGCCTGCTGGACCGCGGTGTGGTGTATGCCATCGCGCACATCCGCGGCGGCCAGGAAATGGGCCGTCAGTGGTACGACGATGGCAAGCTGCTGCACAAGAAAAACACCTTCAATGACTTTATCGATGTCACCCGCGGTCTGGTCGCGCAGGGTTACGCCGCCAAGGACCGGGTTGCCGCATCCGGTGGCAGCGCCGGTGGTCTGCTGATGGGCGCGGTGGCCAATATGGCGCCGCAGGACTATCGGGTGATGGTCGCGCAGGTGCCGTTTGTCGATGTGGTCACCACCATGCTCGACGCCAGCATTCCGCTGACCACCAACGAATACGACGAGTGGGGCAACCCGGAAACCAAGGATGACTACGACTACATGCTGTCGTATTCGCCCTACGACAACGTGCGCAAGCAGGCGTACCCGGCGCTGTTCGTGGGCACCGGCTTGTGGGATTCGCAGGTGCAGTACTGGGAGCCGGCCAAGTGGGTGGCCAAGTTGCGCGACGACAACACTGGTACGCAGCCGATCGTGTTCCGCATCAACATGGAGGCTGGACACGGCGGCAAATCCGGCCGGTTCCGGCGCTACCGCGAGCTGGCCGAATCGTATGCGTTCGTGCTGGACCAGTTGGGCGTGAAGTAGCTGAAAGGCCGGGATTGGGGAGTCGGGATGCGGGATTGGTTGGAGCGGATGGCGTGGGCTGGCACCGCCGCAGGGCCGACTCACCAAACCGCAGCGCTGGTCGTATCATTTGCGCATGACGCGACCGACTCGATTCCGCTGGGCCTGGTGGTTGCTGGCCTACGCCAGCCTGGCCACCGGCATCGTCGGGATCTTTGTCCCGGGGCTGCCGACAACGGTCTTTATTCTGATCTCTGCCTGGGCGGCCTCGCATGGCTCCGAACGCCTGCACAACTGGTTGCTGTCGCATCCGCGCTTCGGCCCGGCGATCGTGGAATGGCAGACCTACCGTGCGGTCAGCCGCAAGGCCAAGTGGATGGCGACGCTGACCATGACGGTCTGCGCCGCGATCATGCTGTGGTGCGTGCCGGTGTTCTGGGTCAAGTGCCTGTCGATCGGTAGCACGGCCGTGGTGGCGATCTGGCTGTGGTTGCGCCCCGAGCCGCCGCCGCGCCCGCTGCCCGGCGCGCACTGAACGCGGTGCGTCAGCGAGCGCACGGCCATAACGGTGTTCTGGCTATACTTCGGCCCATGAGCATCATGTCCCGACCGTCTGTTCGTCTCGCACTGGTTGGTGCGACCTTTGTCCTGCTTGCCGCCTGCGGCAACAAGGGCCCGCTGGTGATGCCGCAGAAGCCGGTACCGGTGGAGGCCCAGCCAGTGCCGCAGCCGGCGGATGCGTCGCAACCGCTGGACCAGTCCACGCCGGCGCCTGCGCCGGTGGATGGTGATACCAAGCCCGCATCCACCACCGATCAGCCCGCTAGCAGCGGCAATGAGCGCTGACGGTCGCAGCGGGCGTCTGCGTTTTACCAAAATGCATGGCGCCGGCAACGACTTCGTGGTGCTGGACCTGCGCGACGGCACGCCGCCACCGGATACCGCACTGGCTGCGCAGTTGGCCGACCGGCACTTCGGGGTGGGCTGCGATCAGATCCTGACCATCGAGACGCCGCGCAGCGAAGGTGCCGTGGCAGCCTACGGCATCTGGAATTCGGATGGCTCGGCCGCGCGCCAATGCGGCAATGGCGCACGTTGTGTCGCCGCGTGGCTGGTGCGCGACGGCACCGCCCAGGGCGAGCGCTTCATCATCGACAGCCCAGTGACCGCGCATGCGGTCGAGCGCCTTGACGGCGACCGCTACGCGGTGGCGATGGGTATCCCGCAATTCGAGCCCACCCAGATTCCGCTGGCCGGGTTTGCGCATGCACGCGACGAATATGCGCTGTCGGTACACGGCGAGACCGCGCGCTTTGGCGCGGTGTCGATGGGCAACCCGCACGCGGTGGTCGAAGTCGGTCGCGTCGATGCAGCGCCGGTGGAACGCGTGGGCGCGCTGCTGCAGCAGAACGCCGCGTTCCCCGATTCGGTCAACGTGGGTTTCGTGCAGGTGGTCGACCCTGCGCATGTGCGCCTGCGCGTGTTCGAGCGCGGTGTGGGCGAGACGCTGGCTTGTGGGAGTGGCGCCTGTGCGGCCGCGGTGGTGTTGATGCAGCGCGGCCGTGTCGAGCGCGATGTGCAGGTGTCCTTGCCCGGTGGCGATTTACGCATTCGTTGGCCCGGCGACCAGGAGCAGGTGGTGATGTCCGGCCCGGCTGTGTTCGTCTTCGAGGGAGAGTGGAACCGATGAGCGAGAACACGGACAAATTCGGCGCGCACGACGTGGCCACCTGGTTGCGGCGTCACCCGACCTTCCTCAAGCAGTTCCCGGACCTGGCGGTGAGCTTGCTGGTGCCGCGCGACGACGGCCCCACCGCTTCGTTGGCTACCTACCAGCTGGAAGTGCTACGCGACAAGAACCGTGAACTGTCGCGCCGCCTGCATGAGCTGGGAAGCAATGCGCAGGAAAACGAGCGGCTGGCAGTGCGCACGCATCAACTCACGCTTGCGTTGATGCGCCAGACCAGCGCGGCTGACACGCTCAAGGCGATGGCCGCCTCGCTGGCCGAAGATTTCAACGGCGAACTGGTGCGGCTGGTGTTGCTCACGCCCGTCGATGCGCTGGATGCGGACTGGCTGCAGATCATCGCAATCGACGATGCACGCCTGGCGCCGTTCCGCGATTGCCTCAACGATGGCGAGCCCATCTGCGGCCGCCTGCAAGCTGAAAAGCACACGCTGCTTTACGGCGCACAGGCGGGCGAAGTGCAATCCACCGCGTTGCTGCCGCTGCCGGGCATCGGCCTGATCGCGGTGGGCAGCAGCGATGCCAACCGGTTCTATCCCGGCATGGGCACGCTGTTCCTGCGCATGATGGGCGAATCGCTGAGCGTGGCATTGCAACGCTTCGACGCGTGAGGCCCATGGCTGCGCGCACCGGCATTGGCGACATGGGGTCGTTGGTGGTGGCGCTGCTTCTGCAGCGGGGAGGGTGAGGTGTTGGCAGTCGGCTGTCTGTGTTGTCTGCAACCCTGGGGCGCGCGGTCCTCATGTTTGCTGCAGACTTGTCCGCGCAAGCAGATGACGGCAGTCACACCGCGCTACCGGGAGCGCTGACATGTTATCGATCGACGAGTTTCTGACGTACCTGCAGGTCGCGCGGCAAGTATCGGCGCATACCCTGGACGCGTATCGGCGCGATCTTGCGGCCTTGGTCGCCTGGGCAGCTGAGCAGAAGACCGACGATGGCACGCAGGACGCTGCAGTGCCTGGCGATACTGCACAGTTCGATAGCGCGCATTTGCGGCAATTCGTTGCGGCCGAGCATCGACGTGGCCTCTCGCCGAAAAGTTTGCAACGCCGCCTGTCGGCATGCCGCAGTTATTACGCCTGGTTGCTCAAGCATGGCCGCATTTCGGCCAGCCCGGCGGCGGCGCTGCGTGCGCCCAAGGCGCCGCGCAAGCTGCCGCAGGTGCTGGACGCCGACGAAGCCGTGCGTCTGGTGGAAGTACCGACCGATGCGCCCCTGGGCCTGCGCGATCGCGCGCTGCTGGAAGTGTTCTACTCGTCCGGGCTGCGCCTGAGTGAGTTATGTGCATTACGCTGGCGCGACCTGGACCTGGACAGCGGCCTGGTGATGGTGCTCGGCAAAGGCAGCAAGCAGCGCCTGGTGCCGGTGGGATCGCACGCGATCGCCGCCTTGCGCGAATGGCGGCGCGACAATGGTGCAAGCGCCGACACCCATGTCTTCCCTGGCCGTGCCGGCGGTGCGATTTCGCAACGTGCAGTGCAGATCCGCATCAAGCAACTGGCCGTACGCCAGGGCATGTTCAAGGATGTGCACCCGCATATGCTGCGCCACAGTTTCGCCAGCCATATCCTGGAATCGTCCGGCGATCTGCGCGGCGTGCAGGAGTTGCTGGGGCACTCGGATATCGCCACTACCCAGATCTACACGCATCTGGATTTCCAGCACTTGGCCAAGGTCTACGATGCCGCGCATCCGCGGGCCAGGCGCAAGAAGGCTGCAGAGTGAGTGCTAAGCAACCAGCTAGCACGCAGGAAGCAGGAAGCGTCGCGGCGGTACATGACGTAGCGCCACAGACGCAGCAAGATGATGCACGCATCCAATGCAACAGCCACTTCCGATAGCGCTGATAGCCCCTCTCCTGCCGGGAAAGGGATGGGGGAGGGTACGTGCGCGAGCGCGGCTTGCTCGTTGCACGAATGTTTTGCGGGCGATGGCGTTAGGCTCGACGCGATCCCCGTAATGCGTTGGGTCAGATGGATCTGCATGGTCGCGCGCAACCGTGTTGCTGTCTCGCAAGTGAGCGCCGCCGCACCAGCCTGCGGCGACGTGTCGTAGCGTGCTTGAACCCGGCAGGGGCGTCCCCACTTCCTTGGAAACACTCGGAGGATCCATGGACCCTAGCCAGAACCCCAACATCGTTCACGCTACCACCATCATTTCGGTTCGACGTGGTGGGCATGTCGCCGTCGCCGGCGATGGCCAGGTCACCCTTGGCCATACGGTCATGAAGGGCAATGCACGCAAGGTGCGTCGGCTCGGGCGCGAGGGTCAGGTGCTGGCCGGCTTCGCCGGTGCGGCCGCCGATGCGTTCACCCTGTTCGAATTGTTCGAAGCCAAGCTCGACAAGCATGGCCAGCTAACGCGTGCCGCAGTGGAACTGGCCAAGGATTGGCGCACCGAGCGCCGCCTTGGCAAGCTCGAAGCGCTGCTGGCCGTGGCCGATAAAGAGACCTCGCTGATCATCAGCGGCACCGGCGATGTGATCGAACCGGAAGACGGCATCATCGCCATCGGGTCCGGTGGCTCGTACGCTCTGTCGGCTGCGCGCGCGCTGCTGGCGCACACGCAACTGGATGCCAAGACCATCGCCACCGAAGCGATCAATATCGCCGGCGATATCTGCATCTATACCAATCGCAACGTGGTGGTCGAGCAGCTGTGATTCGGGAATTGGGATTGGGGATTCGTAAAAGCGCTCCTTTCCCTGTACCCGGACATGCATCGACCGTTCCTACTCTGCTTTCACGAATCCCCAATCCCAAATGCCAAATCCCGATACCTCCACCATGACTCCGCGCGAAATCGTGCAGGAGCTCAACCGTCATATCGTTGGCCAGCACGACGCCAAGCGCTCGGTTGCCATCGCGCTGCGTAACCGCTGGCGTCGCATGCAGTTGCCGGAAGAACTGCGCAACGAGGTGATGCCCAAGAACATCCTGATGATCGGCCCTACCGGCGTGGGCAAGACCGAGATCGCGCGGCGCCTGGCAACGCTGGCCAATGCCCCGTTCGTCAAGGTGGAAGCCACGCGCTTCACCGAAGTGGGATATGTGGGCAAGGATGTGGAGCAGATCATTCGCGACCTGGCCGATACCTCGGTCAAGCTGTATCGCGAGCAGGCCAAGGTGCGTGTGCGCAACCAGGCCGAAGAGCGTGCCGAAGATCGCATCCTGGACGCATTGCTGCCGCGTCGCGCGGCCGGTATTGGTTTTGATCCGGAAGCGGCGCGCAACGAGCCGTCGGCGCAGGATAACGAAACCCGCATCAAGTTCCGTCGCATGTTGCGCAATGGCGAGCTGGACGAGCGCGAGATCGAACTGGAAGTGGCGGTAAACGCCAGCATGGACATCATGACCCCGCCGGGCATGGAGGAAATGGGCCAGCAACTGCGCCAGATGTTTTCCAATCTGGGCAGCGGCAAATCCCAGAAGCGCAAGCTCACCATCAAGGCGGCGCGCCCGCTGTTGATCGAAGAAGAAGCCGGCAAGCTGGTCAACGAAGACGATGTGCGCACTGCGGCCATCGAAGCGTGCGAGCAGCATGGCATCGTGTTCATCGATGAGATCGACAAGGTGGCCAAGCGCGGCGAAGCCGGCTCCAGCGGCGGCGATGTCAGTCGCGAAGGCGTGCAGCGCGATCTGTTGCCGCTGGTGGAAGGCTCCAACGTGTCCACCAAGTACGGCACGGTCAAGACCGACCACATCCTGTTCATTGCATCAGGCGCGTTTCACCTGGCCAAGCCCAGCGATCTGATCCCGGAGCTGCAGGGCCGCTTCCCGATCCGCGTGGAATTGACTGCGCTGACCAAGGCCGATTTCGTGCGCATCCTCACCGAGCCCAGGGCCGCGTTGATCAAGCAATACGAAGCCCTGTTGCAGACCGAAGGTGTGGGGTTGACGTTTGCGTCCGACGCGGTGGATCGGCTTGCCGAGATTGCCGCCCAGGTCAACGAGCGCCAGGAGAATATCGGCGCCCGTCGCCTGCACACGGTGTTGGAGCGTTTGCTCGATGTGTTGAGCTACGAAGCGCCGGATCGGGATGGTCAGAGTGTAACGGTGGATGCCGCCTATGTGGATGCGCAGCTGGGTGAGCTGGTGCAGGATCCGGACCTGAGCCGCTACATCCTGTGACCACGTTGCACGGCGACATGCGCCTGGGATGGAAGAGACCTGCCAATGGCGGGTCTTTCTATTTGCAGCATGCACGACGGACAAGACAGGCTTTGGTGCTGATCGGCATTGCGATATCGGGTCAATGCAGGGCCCGCTGCGCAGCGGCATTGCCCGCGGCCTGTCATGGTGCGGCAATGCCATTGCGCTTTAGCTGACCTCAGTCCTCGCCAATATCTTCGTTCCACACATCCGGGTTGGCGAAAATATAGCCACCGAGCAGATCGATACATTCCTGGCTCTGCAGATCGATCACGTTGACGCCGTGCTCGCGCAACCATGCGATGCCGCCCTGGAACGTGACCGATTCGCCGACCACCACGGTGCCGATGTTGAACTGGCGCACCAGCCCACTGCAGTACCAGCATGGCGCCAGCGTCGTGACCATGATGGTGTCCTTGTAGCGGCGCTGGCGCCCGACCTTGCGAAAGGCGTCGGTCTCGCCGTGGACCGAGGGGTCGTTTTCCTGCACGCGGCGGTTATGGCCGCAGCCGAGCAGGCGCCCGTCGTTGTGATACAGCGCCGCGCCGATCGGAATGCCGCCTTCGGCCAGGCCCTGGCGTGCTTCGATAATGGCGGTGTCCAGCAACGCGCGGTAGTCGGGGGTGGTGATCATGCGAACTCCAAAGGGACCGCGCCGGCAGGGCGCAGCATGTCGAGATGTGGAATGCCATCTTCCAGGTACTGCGCGGACGCAGGTGCAAATCCGTGCGCCGCGTAGAACGATTGCAGTTGCGCCTGCGCACCGAGCTGGATCGCGCTACCTGGCCACTGCGTGTGCACCAACCGAATGCCTTCGCGCAGCAGCGCATGCGCAAGTCCAGTGCCACGAAATGCAGCGGCGGCGACCACGCGGCCGATGCTCGGCTCGAGATAGCTCAAGCCTGGCGGCAGCACGCGCAGGGAGGCCGCCAAAGCGGTGTCATTGGCGGTGCCCAGTACATGCAGCACGGCCGGATCGGTATCTTTGCCATCCAGTTCCGGATAGGCGCATTGCTGCTCCACCACAAACACATCCGTGCGCAGCCGCAGCAGCGCATACAGCTGCATGGTGCTCAGTTGCGCAAACCGCAGGTGCTGCCAGTGCAGGGAAGGAAGGGGCATGGTGGGCATCACTGCATGATAGCGGCTGTGCCGCAGTTGAGCTGCGAAGTCGTGCCTGTAGGTGGTACTACCGACGCGCCTGCGATGGCATTGCTGCCCATGCTCGGGTGCAGGTTGTGCCTAGTCGACTGCGCTGTCGGTATCGACGGCCACCACTACCGACATGCTCGGCCGCAGCCGCGGCGCCAGCGGCTGGTCCGGATCGACGCTGATGCGCAGCGGAATGCGCTGGGCAATCTTGACGAAGTTGCCGGTGGCGTTATCGGCCGGCAGTACGCTGAATTCGGAGCCGGCAGCCGGCGAAATTTCCTGCACGCGGCCATGCAGGTGTGCGTTGTCCAAGGCATCGACGGTAAAGCTGGCACGCTGCCCGATGCGGATATTCGCCATCTGGGTTTCCTTGAAATTGGCCACGATCCACAGCGTGTCCGGCACCAGCGACATCAGCTGTGTGCCGTTGGTGACGTAGGCGCCCTGGCGCACGCCAAGCTGACCGAGCTGGCCATCGCGTGGGGCCAGGATGCGCGTGTTGTCCAGGTTGATCTGGGCCAGTTGCACGGCAGCCTGCGCATTGGCAACCGCCGCTTCCAACGCGGCGCGGTTGACGGTGACGCTGCGGGCGTTTTCTTCGGCCGCCTGCACTGCGGCACGTGCCTGCGCCACGCCGGCATCGGCTTGCGCGCGCGCGGCAAATGCGGTGTCGCGGTCCTGCTCGGAGACCAGTTGCTGGCTGGCCAGCTGCTGCGTACGTGCATAGGCCGAACGGGTGCGGTCGCGTTGTGCCTGGTTGCTGCTCAGCGTCGCGCGCTGTTCGGCGATCGTGGCTTCGGCGCTATGCTGTTGTTGATCCCAGTTGGCGAGGTTGGCCTGCGCGGTCTGCACTTGCGCCTTGGCTTGTTCGAGTTGCTGGGCATAGCTGCGGTCGTCGATGCGTGCCAGCAACTGACTCCGTTTGACATGCGCAAAGTCCTGCACCGGCACCTGTTTGACATAGCCGCTCACCTGCGGCGCAATCACGGTGATCTGACCGTGCACCATCGCATTTTCGGTGCGTTCGATCGCACTGACGAACGGCGGCAACCGCCAGGCATACAGCACCAGCGCCACGCCGATCAGGGCAAGCCCGCCGAAGCCGACGACCCCGGCGAGACGGCGACGCCGACGACGTTGCGGATCGGCAGGCGGGGAGGAATCTGCTGGTGTATTCATGGGCGCGCAGTGGGAGCAGGAGGAGGGGGCGATACCGAGGGGCGCAGATAGCGGCGCCACACCAGCACGGACAGGATCCACACGCCGGTGGCGATGGCGATGCAGCTGATCAACAGGAACACGTCGTTATAGGCCAGCACATTGGCCTCGCGCGTGGCGACCGTGCCCAGCGTGCGCACGCCCTGGGCCTGACGCAGCGCCGGGTCGCCGGTGCTGCGGCCATACAGGCTTGCATAGGCCTGCACGCGCGCGGCCACCTGCGGGTCGGTCAGCACCAGATGGTCCACCAACTGGCTGGAATGGTATTTCTCGCGCACCACCTGCACAGTGCCGAGCAGGGCGCTGCCGAGCAGGCCGCCCATGTTCTGCGCCATGCCGAACAGCACGATGAAACTGATCAGGTTGCCCGGATGCGCGATCACCCGGCCGATGCCGGCCACCATCGCCGGACCGATGAAGAACGTGCCGCCGAAGGCGAGCAGGAACTGGCTCACATACATCTGTTCGGGGCGGGTGAGGCTGGTGGCATCGGCATCCATGAAGCAGCCCACACAGATGGCCGCCACCGCGATGATCAGATGTTCGGCAACCCGCGCCGGGTCGATCAGCCACGCGCTTGCCGCCACGCCCACCACCGCGCCCAGCAGCATCAGCGCAAACAGGGTCTGCAGTTGCGTGTTGGCCAGGCCCAGCGTCTGGAAGAAGCCGATGGCGCCGGTGCTTTGTTCGGACAGCACCAGCCGGATCAACAGGATCGCCAGCCCCAGCCGCAGCATGTCTGCACTGGCCAGCCAGCGCGTGTTGATCATCGGATTGCGGCGGTTGTGTTCGATCCAGGCCGCCGTGCACAGCAGTACGATCGACGCGGCCAGCACCATGCCCAGCCACGGTGTACTGGTCCACCACAGCAAGCGGCCGAGCGAGAGCACCGCGGCCAGGCCGGCCGCGCCGGCGGCGAACAGACTGAAGGTGAGAAAATCCAGCGGCTCGAACACGCGATACCGGTCGCCCGGCGGTAACTTGAGCGCCAGCACACAGGCCAGCGCAAACACCGCCAGCCCGCACTCGAACAGGTACAGACCTTGCCACTCGCCCAACTCCAGCAGGTCGGTGGAAAACACCCGCGCCAGCGGCAACGCCAGCTGGGTCATGCCCAGGCCCAGCACCACGGCCTTGAGCCGGTATTTCGGTGGAAATGCCTTGGATCACGTAATACAGGCCCAACGAGCTGAGCGCGGCGCCCACCAAGCCATGCGCGGCGCGCACGCTGATCGCCGAGCTCAGGCTGTGCACGAACAGGTGCGCGAAGGCGATGAGCGCGTACAGCGCCAGGAAGATTTCGGTGAACCGGCGCGGCCCGAACTGCTGGCGAAACTTCACCAGCAGCAGGTTCGCCGACATGTTGGTCATCACATAGGCGGCCGGCAGCCAGGCCATTTCGGTGGCGTAGGCGCCCAGCGTGCCTTGCAGATAGGTCAGGTTGGCAGTGACCAGGGCATTGCTCAGCCCACCGGTGAGCGCCACCACCACGCCCACCAGGCCGTATTGAGCACGTCGTCGGGTAGGGTGCAAGGGGGTAGAGGCCGACCCCGGCAGGGTGGGCCGCTCGTGGGGCTGCCAGTCGCGCTGGACGTACTTGTCGCGCACTGAATGCTCGCAGGGCCGGTCGCAGGTGAAAACGCGATTGTGGTCCGGTTGCGGTCATGGTGGCGTCAGCAGTGCGATAATCCGCCCATGAGCGAATCCCCCTATACCTCCGGTACCACCCATTTCGGCTTTCGCGATGTCGCTGCCAAGGACAAGCAGAAGCTGGTCGGCGAAGTGTTCACCTCGGTCGCGCGCAATTACGACCTGATGAACGATCTGATGAGCCTGGGCGTGCACCGCGCATGGAAACGCTACTTCGTGGCGACCGCGCAGGTGAAGCCAGGCGACCGCGTGCTGGATCTGGCCGGCGGCACTGGCGACATCGCCGTGCTGCTCAAGGAGCGCGTGGGCAACGAAGGCGCGGTGGTGCTGGGCGACATCAATGCCGGCATGCTGTCGGTGGGCCGCGACCGGCTGACCAACCGCGGGCTGGTGTCCGGTTTCGACTACGTGCAATGCAATGCCGAAGCGCTGCCGTTCCCGGACCAGAGTTTCGATCTGGTGACCATTTCCTTTGGCCTGCGCAACGTCACCGACAAGGACGCCGCCTTGCGCGAGATGTACCGCGTGTTGAAGGTCGGCGGCCAGGCGCGCGTGCTGGAATTTTCCGAAGTTACCGCCGAATGGTTCAAGCCGATCTACGACTTCCACTCGTTCAAGATCCTGCCCAAGCTGGGCCAGCTGTTCGCGCGCGATGCCGATAGCTACCAGTACCTGGCCGAAAGCATCCGCAAGCATCCGCCGCAGGAATCGCTCAAGGGCATGATGGGCGAGGCCGGGTTTGCGCGTTGCCACTTCAAAAATCTCACTGGCGGCATCGTGGCGATCCACTCCGGCTACAAGATCTAGGCAGATCGTTTCAGGCGGTTCGGCGTCGGCGCGCGTAGCGTGCGCTGGCGCTCGCCCACCGCGTGCACGGGATCGCTTGTTGCGGCGAAGCGGTGTCGCACATGTGGACACCAGCGAAGTTCTGAGACTTCCGTCGCGTTGGCACCACAAGCTCTCAGCGACACTAAGGCAACGCTGATCAA
>NZ_JFAQ01000152.1 GCF_001304695.1 Xanthomonas axonopodis | reverse complement strand
CGCTGCGCGCAGCGTGGGCGTCGCGCTGGTGGGTCTGAAGGGCACCGCCTTGCATCGACTGGGGGTGTATCTGCCTGGCGACCGCCCAATGGCCGATATCGATTTACTGGTGGAACCGGAAGACGCGCCTGCAGCGGCGGCGCTGTTGTGCGAACTCGGCTATGTCGCCTCCTTCGAGCAGTGGAAGCATCAGGCATTCAAGCCGCAGCAGGGTGAGGCGGTGGCCGGGCTGGGCGAACACCGCGATGCGCCGATCAATATCGAGTTGCATACGCGGATCCAGGAACGTCTGCCTGTGAGCAGCGTGGAGATCACTGCCCGGATCCGGCCGGAGCGCCCGCAACCGGGTTTGAACCCCTACCCGTCCATTGGTGCCTTGATGTGCCACTTGCTGCTGCATGCGGCCGGCGGCATCTGCCACCGCACCATTCGCCTGATGCATCTGCACGATCTTGCCTTGTTGGCAACGCGCATGGGTCCGCGCGATTGGGAGCAATTGTGGGAAGACACCTCAATACCGCCGTGGTGGGCGTTGCCGCCGCTGCTGTTGCTGCAGCGCTATTACCGGGCCGTGGTGCCGCCTGCCGTGATGGCGCGCCTGCATGCTGACTGTCCTGCGCTGCTGCGCATGCGAGCAGCCCGGCAAACGCTCACCGCCGCATCGTGCTCGAACCTGTGGCTATCGGCGCTGCCTGGAATCGAATGGCCGCGCTCGTTGGACGAAGCGCGGCAGTATCTGCACAGTCGTGTGGTGCCTTCGGCAGAAAGCCGCAAGGAACGCGCGGACATGCTGCAGACGCAGTTATGGCTGCAGGATCAGCCGTGGGTGCGCCACACCCAGGCGCGCCGCCTGGTGACGCGCCTGACCAGGCCGGTGCCGCGCACGGACATGATGTACGTGGTGCGTGCGGCGCTGGATGGCTATCTGCAGCCGGCGTGAGGCTGCACTGAGAGGTTTTGTGTCCAGCATGCCGCTCACTCAAGGCATTAGCGCACAAGATCACCGAAAGCAGCTTGCTACGTTTGCCGTGCACATCAGCTTACTGAAGGCAGCGGCCGCTGCTCGCACAGCTGACGATACAACTGCTCGAACAGGCGCGTGGTCAACGCAGCATCTTCGCGGACGGCGCGGCACTGCGCCGCCCAGGCAAGGCGCAAGCGCAGTTCGTCGTCGCCAAGGACCTGGCGGATGGCCTCTGCCATCCCGGCCCAGTCGCCCGGCGGCACCGCCAATGCGCAGACAGGGGCCCACTCGACCAGATGCCCCACCGCAGTTCCCACCGCAGGAACCCCGGCCACGGCAGCTTCCAGCAGCACCAGCGGCCCGGCTTCGTGCAGCGAAGACAGCACCAGCAAATCGGCCGACAGCATGATCGGACGCAACGCGCGCTGGGTCTTGAAGCCGAGAAAACGCACCTGTTGCTGCAAGCCGAGCTGCTGCACCAGGCGCTGCATGGCACCGCCCAACGTGTCGACGCCCACCATGTCCAGGGTGAAGGCAACGCCGGCGCGCTTGAGTGCGGCCATTGCCTGCAACAAGGTGGTCTGATCCTTGACCGGATTGAGGCTTGCCACATGCAGCAGACGCGCAACCGGTTCGGTGCGCGCGCGCGGCGCCGCGGGTGGCCAGGCGCGCAGATCCACGCCCAGTGGCACGCGTTGCGCAGCGATGCCCAGTGCCTGCAGCGAATCGATGATGGGCGCGCTGGCAGCCGTTATCTGATCGGCAAGCCGCAGGATCACCGCCTCGCGCAGACGCCCACGCCATTTGCGGCGGCCGCCGTAACTGATGCGATGCAAGGCGACCAGCTCGCCGCCGGCGATATGCACCATGCTGGGACGCCGCAACAGCTTGGCAGCGGTCACCGCGATCAGACTGCAATAGCCGGAAAAAATCGCCTGAATCACAGCGAACGGTGCGCGCCTGTGTTCATCGCAGATGGCGGCGATCGCGCGCAGCCGCGTGCGACGCGCGCCGATGTTATGCACCGTGGCACCGCGCAGGTGCCAGGTGCCCGGTTGCGGCTCTTGATGCAGCACGAACACGTGCACGTCATGGCTGCGTGCCAGCCACTCGATCAAGGTCAGGAACACCGGAATCACACGGACTTCCCCGCTACGATCCACACCCCCTGGCACCACCAATGCCAGCTTCATGCGCTGCGCTCCGGTATGGGCGTGCGTAATTGCGTATATGCCTGCGCCCAGCGCCGGCCTACTGCGTCAAACGACAGGCGCGCGTCGAAATGGGCGCGCACCTGTGCACGCGAAGGGCGTTGCCGACTGACACGCAGCAACAGTTCCGACAATGCCGATGCATCGCCGACCGGCGACAACTCGCCCACTGCGCCGTCATCGCTGAGCGCACGAAACGATGGAATGGCCGTCAGCAGCGGCAGGCAGCCGCAGGCGTAGGCCTCCAGTGCGGCATAACCGCAACTTTCTGCATGGCTGGCAGAAACGAAGATGTCCGCCGCGCGCAGCAGCTCCTGCACGCGTGCGTGTTCGACCTTGCCAAGCAAGTGGACGCATCTGGCCAGCTGCGGGTCGGCGCGCAGGCGCTGCTGCACCTGCGCCATCAGTGGTGCCTGGTCGAACACGCACCATAATCGCAGGCCGGGCAACAGACGCGCGGCCATGGCCACCGCATCGAGCACACAGAGCGGGTCTTTGGCTGGACTGAAATGGCCGATCCACACCACGCATGGGTCGCCGTGCAAGCGGGTCTGCTCGCGTGCCTGCAATCGGTCGCCAGGGCTAAAGCGGCTGCTGGATTCGGGGATGGCAAACAGTTGCGTGCTGCGGCCAAACAGGCGCGCCCGCACGAACGGCTGCGCCAGTTCAAGCGAGGTGAAGGCAATGCCGGCTGCGGCGGAGTAGCTTGCGCGCCACAGGCTCCTGGCCCACCAGCGTGGTGGCCGGTTGGCATGATCCTGCAGCAGGATCGGCAGCTGCGGCAGCAGACGCGCCAGACGCCGCGCGTCGCCGGCGAATTCCAGGCCATGCACATGCAGCACATCGGCATCGATCTCGTGCAGCAATGCGGCAAGCGTACGGGCGCGGACTGCGCTGCCACGCCGATGCAGATCGGCGAAGCGGTAGTCCACGCCCTGGCGGCGCAGCCGGGTGTTCAAAGCAGAGGCCTGGATCACCGACACCTGCACGCCAGCACTGGCGACAGCTTCGGCGATGTCTGCCAACGATGGCCACTGGGCGAATACCTGCTCCGCGCTCAGGCCATCGGGAGTGGGAACCAGGTTCAGCTGTGCGACGTGCAGGCTCATAGGGCCGGCAGCGCTTGAACGGCGATCGACGCAACGTCGCTGCCGTGTAACGCTGCGACCGCAGCGTGCCAATGAGTGGCCGCGTCCAACGCATAGACAGTGACTGCCGCGTGGAAGGCCTGGCTCACGTGATTCGTCGCAGCCGTAGCACCAGCACAACCGGCACCTGCAACGCCATCTGGTCGAAGCGCGCCCCGGCCGGGATATCCGCGGGGTCCAGCATCGGCTCGGCCACGGCTTCGATCGCAAACCCGAGTGTGGTGCATGCCCAATGCCAGTGACTATAGAGATGCTGGGTGTGGCGGACCGCGTAGTGCTGCCCACCGGCCTTGAAGTCACGCTGCCAGCCTAGCGCGTGGCCGATCGGATGCACGTCGCTGCACAACACGATGCCGCCGACGCGGGTGACCCGATGCAGTTCTTCCAGCGCTGGGTACAGCCGTTGCAGGTGCCCCACCACCAGACCGCATACGCACAGGTCGGCCACCGTATCGGCCAACGGCAGATGATCCAGGCTGCCTTGCTTCAGAACGATGCGTGCGGCCGGCCAGTCCTGTGCGAGCTCGGCACCGGCACGGTGCAGCATCTCCGGCGACAGGTCGACACCGGTGACTTGCCAAGCGCCACGACGCAGTGCGTGCAGCATGTAGCGGCCGCTGCCGCAGCCGGCGTCCAGCACGTGCTGGCCCTGCAGGTTGGACGGCATCAATGCGAGCATGGCGCGCTCTTCGGCCAGCATCACCGGGTTGTGCGCATGCGGGGGATATGCCTGCGCCCACAGGGCGTAGGCAGCAGCGGGTTCGAGCACCGGTACGGCGCTCACGAAAGCGCTCCATTGGCAGCCAGCGCATGGGTCACCTGCGCGATGGCCCGGCCCGGCTGCTCCGGCGCCAAACGCCGAAGGCCGGGTTCGAGCGCCAGCATCGCCGGATCGGCCAGCGTGGCATCTAGCAATTTGGGCCGCCCGTCCAACAACACCGGCACGGTCTGGATGCCGGCCGCATCGAACCACGGCGCAAAATCCGGATCGGCGATGCGCGGCTTGCCATCGCGAATCACCGCACGCAGGTCGCTGCGCGTGCAACCGATGATGCTGCTGCCAGGCTCGCCGCCGCCGCGGTCGCGCACGATCAACAAATCTGCAATGGCTCCAGGCGCAATCCGCCCACGCGTCGGCATGCGCAGGATGCGCGCGGAGTCGCCGGTGACCATGCCAAGCAATTGGTCCGGTGCCAGTCCGCTCGCACTGGCGATCTGTAGTTCTTCCAGCAGGTCGCGCGCGCCGCTGATGCGCGAATCGTTGCCCAGCGCCAGCCGGCCAGCCATGCACAAGCGCCACGGATCGAGCGTGCGGCCGAGCAGCGCCTGATTGCTGGACGGACACCACACCACGGCTGCGCCACGCGCGATCACCCGCTCGATATCTTGCTCGCCCATGCCGACGCCGTGGATCAACACCGTGTTGGCGGCCAGGCAGCCGAGCCGGTCGAGTTCGTCGAGCTCGGCACGCGCCACCGCATCGGTGCCTTCGGCCAGATGGATCATCCAGGGATGCGCTGCCGGGGTTGCGGCAAAGCTGCCTTGTACGGGCGGGCCGTAGCCTGTCCACCCCAATGCATAGCTCCAGCCGAAGTCGCGCAGCAGGCTCACCGGGAAATTGCCTTCGTCCAGCGCGGCGTGCCATGGGTCGTGCTGGGCCACGCAGGTGACGCCGGCCAACAGGTTCTTCAGACCGCCATGGCGCAGCCGCACCGCCTTGGGCACGCGCAGTGCGGCGGCCACGTCCGGATGCTGAAAATGCGCCTGAAATGCCCCGATCCACGCGTAGCTATTGGGAAACGGCGCGTCCTGCGGCAGCGGCGGCACGCAGTTGACCTGCAGATGCTCGTGCGCATTGATCAGGCCCGGCACCAGCACATGCCCTTGCAGATCCATGCGCACGGTGCCGGTGCCAAGCGTGCCGCCGAAGCGCCCCGCGCGGATCGCCACTGCAGCACGCGAGGGACCCGCCTGGGTGATCGCGCGTGCGCCTTGCAGGCAGACATCGGCCATGGCCATCGACAACTCCACTCAGCGCTTGCGCATCACGATCAGAAAGTGATCGCCCATGTCGCGCAGCAGCGGCAGCCCGCCCCACCGGTCGTCGCAGCGCCCCAGGCGCTCGGACAGGCGTGGATTGCGTTCGCAAAACTCCACCAGATACGGCGGCGGCAGGAACAGGCTCAGGGCGCGGTAGCTGTCCAACACGAAATGTGTTTCGAATGCGCGGTAGAACTCGCGCGGCAGGTGGTACCAGGTCCAGATGGTGTGGCCGTTCATGCCCACCGCAATTGCCCCTTTGGCGGCACGCACCGCCGCGCGTCTGAAGCGCCCGCGCAAGGCGTAATGGCCGATTTCCCACGGACAGATTCGCCCGATCACCGAAAACACCAGGCAGCCGTCGGGGCGCAGCAGGCGCGCGCATTGCGCGGCGACGGCCGGCAGGTCCGGCGCGCAATTGAGCGGGCCGAAGTTGGAGTACATGCCATCGAAGCTGCCTTCCAGCTGATCGAGTTGCTGGATGCCGACATGCGCGGTGGTGAGGCGTTCTTGCAGACCGTGCGTGGCAGCGCGGTGGCGGGTGCGCTCGACCATTGCCGGCGACCAGTCGGTGGCCAGCACGGAATATCCGCGGCGTGCGAATTCGCCAGCGTCCAGGCCGGTCCCGCAGCCCAGATCGATCAGCCGCGAGCCTACCGGCAACTCGTTCGCCACCGTATCCCACAGTGTGGTGCGCATGCGCTGGATCAGCGCGTTGTTGCCGCGGGGACCGTCATAATCGGGAGCGACGCTGTCGAACGCACGTTGCGTTTCCAGCAGTTGCTCCGGCGCGACCGTGCCGCCCCGCGCCGCATGCTCACTGATTGACGACATGCGCAGACTCCCAGACCTGTCCTGCTGTGTTCACCACGCTCTCCGGTCACAACGCCCAACGCGGCGTCGCTTGATAGACCCGTGAGTGCGCGATGGTGCCGGTTTGGTTGCAGCGTGGCGTGGGTGAGCTGGCTCAGGCGATCGCACCCGACACGCATGCATTGGCTCACCGTGCAGCATGCACCGTACGGCCTGGCTTACGCTCTCGTATCGCCTGGGGCCTGCTGCATGCGCAAACTCATTCCCTCGTAGTGCGCCGATGCTCCACTGGTCACACCGCAGCATGTGCGGGAGCCCGCGCACGACGACGCACCGCATTGCGCAGCACCGCGACCAGCACGCCCAGTCCCGCCCCGGCAAGCAGACCCGCTGCCCAAGCGGTGATCGCGTTCGGAAATGCCTGCCGGTCGGGCACGTACAGCGGCCACGCCAGCGAGGTCTGGTAGGTGTAGCGCGTGGTGAGCCGGGCAACAAGGTCGTCGCGCTCGCTCTTCAAGGCGCGAATCGTGGTGTTGCTGTCGGTAAGCAACACACCCGCCAGTACCTGCGTTGGCGTGGCGGAAGCCGCTCCCTGCCCGGCCTGCAACTGCCGCTGCAGCTGCTCGCGATTGCTGGTGGCCGCGCGCAGATCCTCGCTCAAGCCTTGCAGGCGGGCGCGCGCAAGATCCAGCGCAGCTGCATTGGTGTCGCCGTGCGCCCTCTGCAGTTGGGTCACGGTGGCCATGGCCAGCGTGCGCGCCTGCTGCGCCGACTCGGCACGGATGGTCACACCGATCAGATTGGCGTACGGGTCGGGGTCCGGCTTCAGGCTGCCGCGATACAGCTGCGCGGCGCGGCTGTTGAGCGGCACCTGCGCCTGACGCAACACCGCATCCTGGAACAGCCGCGTTTTCATGCGATCGATCACGCGCTGAAACGGTTCGACCTTGGGGTCGCGGCCAGCAGGGGTCGGGCCGATTTCACCAACCTGGATCCACGCGGTGGCTTCCCATTGCGGTTTGGCCAGGCGAGTAAAAGCGAAGGTCAGGCCCAGCACCACCACCAGCGCTGCCGCTGCCCAGCGCCATTCCCGGCGCAGGATGCGCCACAGGTCGATCAGATAGATTTCGTCGTGTTGATTCATGGGCGCAGCTCTGCAACGGGGCAATGAATGGTGTGCTGCACGCTTACGCGGCAGACGGATGTGGGGACAGACGGCTGGGCAACAGCACCGTGCAGGCATGCAGCACCAGGCACAGCGCGATGAAGCCGAAGTTGGTCCAGGTGAACGCTTGTGGCGCAAAGGGCGACATCAGGCAGGCATAGGCGATGCGCAGGAAGATCAGCACGTGAAAGATCGACAGCGACCCATTGAGCCGGCGCACGCTCCAGACCAACCCGGCATACAAGGCCAATAGCGCAAGCAAGGCACCGGTCACGCCCCACGCCATCAAGAACGGGAAGAACTCGGTACCCACATTGATGTTGGGCGCATCCAGCGGAATGCTGGTCCCGGCAGTGGCGATCGAACCACTGAACGGCACCAGTTGATTGACCAGGAAGCTGGCGTTGACGTAGCCCTTGGCCAGGATCGCACCGAAGTTATACGGCCCCGCGCTGATGTAGAGCAGCAGCCATTGCACGCCCTGCGGCATGGCACGGTAGAACGCACTGAACGGCAATGCCACCGTGGCCAGGGAACCGGACCGCAATGCGCCAAGGATCGAAAACACGCCACTGCCGGCCAGCACCAGCAGGCCAATGCTCTTCCACGGCAGCCGTCGCGCCGGGTCGCGCCGCAACAGCATCACCAGCACAAAGGAGAACAGGCCAGCGAAAATGCGGTTGCGATCGATCACCACGATCGGGAACACGAACCCCAACGTCACCATCGCCGCACTTAGCCCACGGTGGCGCACGCACAGCAGGGCGATCGGCGGCAGGATCCAGCACATGTTGGAGACGTGCCGCACATGCGCACGCGCAGGGCTCAAGGTGGCGTACGACGCCGGATCGCTGAACAACGGAATCGGAAACAGCACCACATCGGCAATGCAGAACACCGTCACCGCCGCGGCCAGGGCCATCGCCAGAAATGCATCGCGGGTACCGGCGTAACGGTAGTGGCGAAAGCGCTCGACCGACGGCAGCTGTGTGCGCAACACAGCATCGAGCGCGAAGGTGGCCGCTGCCGCAAGCGCAAGCAGCACGATACCTTCCAGGTAGCCGTCGGGTAGCGCATAGGTCAGCCACGTCAGCGCGCAGCTGAGCAGCATCGGCACGGCCAGATAGGTCGAAGGACGGCGCAACAGGGTGCTCATGCAAGCTCAGCCGGGCGCGCGCGCGGCACGTTTCGGGCGCCATCTGGCCCACAGCGACAACCCTGCGTAGATCACGAGATGCACAGCCACCCGGTGCGGCCGGCGTCGCAGAAATTCCACCTTTGCCGCGATGTAATGCGACTGCGCACGCAACAGCGTGCGATCGGGTTCATCGAACAACGGCGCGCAGCGTAGCGCCACCTGCCGCGACTCGCGCAGGTTGGCAATGCGTGCCGGCACATTCGTGGTCTTGCTGAGATTGCTGCCATGCAAGCGGTAGGCGCATACCGGCAGATCGATGAACCCCAGCGCATTGCCTGCCACCAGACGCAAGAAGAAATCCCAGTCTTCGATTCGTAGCGATTCGTCCCAGCCGCTGCGCGCATCGAAGGCGCTGCGCCTTAGCAGCGCCACCGCGCCACTGACTGCCCACTGCCGTATCACCGCATGCCGGATGCCGGAGTCAGAACGATACAAGTCCTTGTCAACCTGATGCAGATCGCGCATGGCGCTGCCATGCAGCAGTTGCCCACGCGCATCGACCACGCAGGCATCACCGATCACCGCGAGTTTTTGCGGGTGTCCGCGCAGATAGCGCACCTGCGCGTCCAGCCCGCCGGGCAACAAATAATCGTCGCTTGCGCCAAGCCGCAGATACTCTCCCCGCGCACTCAATGCCAGTTCGTTGAGCGTGGCGGCAACCCCACGATTGCCGCGCTGCACGAAGTGCACCGGTAGCCGATGCCCATGCTCGCTGATCCACTGGCTGATCTTTTCGCCAGTGGCATCGCTGGAGCCATCGTCGATGATCACGATCTCTTTGCATGGATACGGGTCGTCCAGGACGCTATCCAGACAACGCTGCACAAAACGCTCATGGTTGAACGCCGGAATCAGCACCGACACCAACGGCCAGCGTGCACGTGCCGGTGCGGGCACCTGATCGTTCATGCCGCCCGTTCCAGATAGCGTCGCACCACCACGATGTTGAACAACAGATACAACACATAGTTGGCAGCAAAGGCGTACATCGCACCGATCAGCCCGAACCATGCAGTGAACAGATACACCAGCGCCAGATAGCTGGCTGCGAACACGCATTCGGAGATCACGAACAGCCGCGTCATCGCCTTGGCCAGCATCACGTACGACAGCACGAACGCCGCGATCTTGATCACATCGCCCAGCAGCTGTGGGCCATACAAAGGCTCCGCAGCGGCAAATTGCGTATCGAACAGGAGCCAGGTCACCCAATCGCGGCCGACATAGACGCCCAGCGCCATCACGATCACCGCCGGCATGACGTGCCGATACGCACTGCGCAGCTCGCTGCCCAGACCCGCAGTGCCTTGCAGCGATGCCAGCTTGGGCAGGTAGTACACGTTGATGGCGGTGGTGAAGAACAGCAGATAGGCATCGGAGACCCGGCTTACCGCCTGCCAGTAGCCCACTTGCTCCCAGCCGAACCGCAGCGCCAGATGATGGCGCACCACGATGGTCACCAGCTGCGGCACCAGTGTCGAGGTGAGCGTCATCAGCGAAAATGTCGCCAACAGACGGGTCATTTGCGCGTCAAAGCGCATCTGCCACATTGCAGGCTGGAAATACGGGCTACGCCGCAGCGCCGGGACCGCCGCCAGCAGCCACAGGACCTGCCCCAGGACCAGCGCCAGCAGCGCCCCGGATAACTGCGCCCGGCTGGAGAGCCACGCCACCAAGGCAACGCTCAGCACGGCGCCGGACACCTGCACAAACGCCAGCCGCCGCACATCCATGAAGCCGTTGATCAGCGCCAGCATGTAATTGAGCAGCGCAATTCCCAGCTGCGCGACTGCCAAAATGCAGATCAGCGGGCGGTAGCTCGCATCGCCCAGCAGGCGCTCGGCAATCGCTCCACTGAATTTCATCGCCAGCAGTGCGCTCACGCAGGCCGCGCAAAATGCGTACCACAGCGCCGCACTGAGCAGGCGCGCCAGTGCGGGGGCGTCGTCGCGGTACTGCGCCACATACTTGACGATGCCGGCACTGATGCCGCCACCGGCCACTACCGCCAGCACCGACATCAGGTTGAGAAACTGGCCAAGCCGGCCCACGCCCTGAGGCCCGGCATAGACGGCAACCAGCTTGACCACCACCAACGCCGCCAGCAGCTTGGCCAGCGTCGCAACGCCGGTGTAGGCGCTGCTGCGCACGATATTCATGTGCTGCTGCCGAACGATTGACAGGCCGCGATCACCTGCGCAACTGCTGCATCGTCCAACGCCGGCCCCATCGGCAGGCTCAGCACTTCCCGATGCAGCTGTTCGCTCAGCGGCAGGCAGGCCTCGCCCAGGCTGGCATATGCCGGCTGCCGGTGCGGCGGCACCGGGTAATGGATCTGCGTGTGGATGCCCTGCCGCAACAGATGTGCCTGCAAGGCATCGCGCTGCGGGCTGCGTACCACGAACAGATGCCAGACGTGCTGCTGCTCGGCCGCCAGCGTGGGCAGCACGATCAGCGGGTTGCAGATGCCGTGCAGGTACCGCTGCGCCACTGCACGCCGCAGCGCGATTTCGTCCTCCAGATAGCCCAGCTTGACGCGCAAGAACGCAGCCTGCATTTCATCCAGACGCGAGTTCACTCCCTGGCAGAGATGGTGATACTTCACTTCCGAGCCATAGTTACGCAGCGCGTGAATGCGCTCGGCCAGACGCACATCCGACGTCGTGACTGCGCCGCCATCGCCCAGTGCGCCCAGGTTCTTGGTTGGGAAGAAACTAAACGCCGCCGCATCGCCGAAGGCACCGGCGCGCCGCCCCTGTGCGCTTGCCCCATGCGCCTGCGCGGCATCCTCGATCAGCAGCAGGCCGTAGCGATGGGCTAGGGTCTGCAGGGCCTGCATGTCGGCCAACTGCCCATACAGGTGCACTGCCATGATGGCGCGCGTGCGGGGCCCGATCGCCTTCTCCACCCTTACCGGGTCGATATTGAACGTGACCGGGTCCGGCTCGACCGGCACCAGCACCAGATGGTTCTGGCTGATCGCCAGAAACGTCGCGATGAAGGTGTTGGCCGGCACGATGATTTCGTCGCCTTCGCGCAAGACTCCCAACTCACGGTAGCCGCGCAGGATCAACGCCAACGCATCCAGCCCATTCCCCACGCCCACCGCATGCGTGGTGCCGCAGTAGCTGGCGAATTCGTGTTCGAACGCGGCCAACTCTTGACCGAGCACGTACCAGCCGGCATCGATCACACGTGCCGCTGCGGTCTTGAGCTCATCGGCGTAGCGTGCATTGACTGCACCCAAATCCAGGAAAGGCACATCCATTACATCAGCCATCGATAGACATCCTGCACCACGGCACGCGCGCCGAAGCGTTCCTTTTGTTCCACCAGGCCTTCGTTGAGCACCTGCCCGCCCTGTTCGGTGGAGATACCGAAACTGAAATATTCGCGCTGCGCGTACACATCGGTGATGAGGTCGGCCAGCAGCAGGCTCAACGCATCCAACCGGCGGCCCTGCTCGGAGACCGCCAGGTATTGGGTATGCACGCAGCGGCCGAAGTCGAAGACCAACGCGGCTGCGACCAGTTGCCCATCAGCGCGCGCTTCATGCAACACGATCTGCTGCGCAAACCGGCGTTGCAGCAGTTGAAGCTCATCCAGCCGATGCGTCGGTGCCACGCCATGTCGCTGCAGGACCTGGGTCAGCAGCGCATGAAACTCATCGAGCTGGGTCCCGCGCTGGATCTGCACGCCAGCCTTGCGCGCCTTGGCAATGGAACGCCGCCGCTCGGCGCTGAATGCAGGCGGTTCGCGCAGCGCAATCGCCGACGACAAATCGCGCCGGCAAAGCTGTGCGCCAAGCAGATGCAGCGCGTACAGCTCTTCTTCGGCCGGATATGCATGAAAGATATGCGGCGCCGGCTTGTAGATGATCTCGCGCACGCCTAGCGCACGGTAGTGCGCGGCAATCTGCTCGAACACCTGCAAGGTGGCGCCGGCACGCAGCACCATCGACGACAGCAGCCCGGCATAGGTAAGCCCGGCATGGCTGCTGACGCAGCTGCCCTGCACATTGGCCGGGAGCACCGCCACCACCGCGTCCCCGCGTTGAACCAGCACGGACGCATCCACAAAGCGCTCGGCGTGATAGTCCATATAGCCACGCCGATGCAACAAGTTGCCATTGCGCGATGACGCCACCAGCGCATCCCACGCAGGCGCATCGCCCTGCACGTAAGACCTAACCGAGAACATGGCAGCCCCGTAACGCAACCGGCAACGCCGCCTCTGCCAGGCCGAAGCCCGCCTGCCCCATCGCGTTGCCGTTGTAGAACATCAACACGCGCTCGCCGTGCTGAATCAAGGCGGGGTAGCACAGCGTTTGCGCATCCCAGCCGTCATCGGACAGTGCAAGCCCCAACTGGCGGTCGTCGCGTTGCCAGTGCACCCCATCGCCACTGAAGGCGATGCCGGGAAAGTAGCCGCCCCGGAGGTCGCCACGGGTGAAATACATCAGGTAGCGCTCGCCGAGCCGGTACACGCGCGGACGCCCAATACGGTATTCGTCACCGTGTGGACGCAGGCACACGGCATCATCGGTGGGGATGCAACGCAGGTCGTCGGTCTGTGCGTAGCGGATGTGGTAACGCGGATACGGCTGGCCGCCGATCGTTTCCCAGTCATCGCCCACCGCGTACCAGAGCCGCCAGCGGCCCTGTTCGTAGCGCGCCGAGTGCACGGCAGCGATCGTGCTGCGCCCCGGGGCGCGATCCAGCAGCGGCGTTTCCTGCCGACGCTGGAAGCTCTCGCCACCGTCGCGGGACACCGCCAGACCGGTGAAGGCGAGGAACTTGGCCTTGGCCACGCGCTGGAAGCCGACATAGAACAGGTACAGCCCATCCGGCCCGGCCACCACATCGCCCAGGATCATGCCGTTGTCGTCGAAACAACCGTCACGGCCAATGTCGAGCACCGGCTGCTTGCTGACACCGACGATCTGCGTTGGCGCGCCAGCGCGCACATCCACATAGCCGATCCGGCTCACGCCCTGCGCATCGCGAAAACCGGCGTACACCCGCAACACCTGAGTAGACAGGCGATGCGGTGTTGGCGTTAGAGCTGCATGGTGCATCCAGCCACCCACCCCGTGGCGTGCGACGTCGAACACCAGTCCGCGTTTGTTCCAGGCAAACACCGCTCAGAGCTCCACATCGAAGCTGGACCTGCCCGCCACCGCGCAGGCCGGCGAGCCCACGTACACACGCTCGGCTTCGGTGTGTCGCGTCACCAGCGCGCCCGCACCGATGATGTTGTCTGCTGCAATGCGCACCTTGTCGCTGAGCGTGGCATTGACACCGATGAAACTGCCCTGCCCGACTTCGCAATAGCCGGAAATCACCGCATGCGAGGCAATAAAGACATGGTCCTGCACCACCGTGCGGTGACCGATATGGTTGCCGCTCCACAACACGCAGTTGTCGCCGATGCGGGTGAATGGCTGCACGACGTTGCCCTCGAAGATGAAGCAGTTGGCGCCGATCTGCGCGTTGTGCCAGACGAATGCGCGTGAGCTCACGTACGTCGCACAGCAATAGCCGCGCCGCACCACATCCTGGAAAAAGCGCGTGCGCAGGCGATTGAGTTGCGTTGCAGGAATCGCCACGAACACCGCGTAGTCTTGCGGCGGGTAGCGTTGCTCCAGCTCTTCGTATGCCACCACGGGCAACCCGGCCAAGGTGGGCTGCAGCAGAAAATCACGCTCCACGCTGAAGGCCGCCACCGTGTAGTGGCTGTCGTGCTGGAAGTACTCGCAGGCGATCTGCGCGAACTCGCCCGCGCCGACAATCACCAGGTGCCGAGGTGCGCTCATGCTTCCAGCCTGCGGGCTTGCAGCGCGTTGCCATTGCGCACCTCGCTCACGAACTGGTCGTAATCCAGAATGTAATCGCCGGGGTCGTAAAACTGGTCGGCCAGCACCATCAGCACGCAGTCGGCACTGAAACGGTACAGGTCGCGCCACACCATGCGGCCGAGCAACAGGCCTTGCGATGGGTCGTCCAGCACCACTTCGCTGGGGCCATTACCGTTGCCTTCGTCGAGCAGAATCGTCACCGAGCCGTGCAGGGCCACTGCGAATTGATTGAGCTGGCGGTGCGCATGCTGGCCGCGGTGCACGTCATGACGCGTGGCGAACAAGTAATACACGCGACGGATCTCGAACGGAACATTGCGCTGCTGCTCCAATGAAATGAGCAGCCCGCGATCGTCACCGTGGGTATGCAACTGGATGCGTTCGATGGCCATGATCGGAGAGGCGTAACCGCTGACTGCACGTAGTGCGACATGCCTGAGTGCGTCGGGTTGCGCGAAAGGTTGCGCGCGGCCGCGGCCCTGCGACGCGCTGTGCGCGCAAGCGCAGCTGACCGTGTCGCAGCACTTTGGTGTGCAGCACGTGCAAACCAGATGCCACGGCGACGCAACCTTTTTCCGACATCGCCGCACCCATCGGTGCACGTTCGCCTGGCCGCCGTTCGGCCGGCGTGGGGAGCCAGGCCTGGCAGCGCAGCGCGCAGCCGGAACCAACGACCACCACCGGAAGACAGATCAGATGCGTTCATCCCCCCCTGCGCCCGCCAGCGCTCCCGTCAACGGCACAGACACCGTGCCCCTGGCAGAACAGGCACCCGCAGCCGCGCGCGTGCTGCCCTTGCCCAAAGCGATGCGCGTGCTGCACTGGCTCACCGTGCTATGCCTGACCATGGCCGCCACGCTGATCCTGCTGCGCGCCGAGCTGGATGGCCGCGCACTGCGTCAGTGGCTGCTGGAAGGCCACCGCCACTTTGGCTTGCTGGTGTTGGTGCTGTTTGCATTACGCATCGGGTTGCGCCTGCGTTTGCGCACATTGCCGCCCGGCCCGCCTGCGTCGCTGCCGATGCGCCTGGCCGCTGGCGCCACGCATGTGGCGATGTACGGGCTGATGCTCGCGCTGCCATTGCTGGGCTGGTCGCTGAGCAGCGCCTACAGCAAGCAGGTGTATTTCTTCGGCATTCCCCTGCCCGCGCTGATCGCACCGGACGGCGACCTCGGCGACACCCTGGGCACCTGGCATTTGAATGCGGCCTGGGCGCTGCTGGCGCTGGTGCTGCTGCACATCGGCGCCGCGCTCTGGCATCACCTGGTCCTGCGCGACGGCCTGTTGCGTCGCGTCTTGCCGGGCAAGCACGCGTGAACCGTCATTCCCAGCCGCCTGTGATCCGTTTCTTCGCCCATTCCCGCACCACTGCATCCCGCACCGTCGAACAAGGACTTTCCATGCCCGCTTTCCAGCCCGCCCCGCGTTGCACCGCGACGCGTACCGCCTGCCTGACGTCCTTGTTGTGCGTGTCCGGCCCCTTGTTGCTACTGGCCAGTACGCAGGCGCAGGCGATTCCCTCGTTCGCGCGCCAGACCGGCTCGTCCTGCGCCGATTGCCATGTCGGTTCCTATGGCCCCTTGCTCACGCCCTACGGCATGCGCTTCAAGCTCGGTGGTTTTACCGATACCGATGGCGAAGGCACCAAGATCCCGGTGTCCGGCCAGCTCACCTGGTCGCGCAACAACCCCAGCCGTGGCGACAGCACCTCGCGTCTGCGCGAAGCCGATCTGTATCTGGGCGGCCGCCTCAGCGACAACATCGGTGGCTATTCGAAGATCCGCTCCAACAACAGCGGCAATGCGACCTTCGACACGCGCCTGGACGACATCGATCTGCGCTTTGTCAGCAAGCCGTTCCAGATGGCGGGCAAGGACACCATGATCGGCGTCAGCGTCAACAACAATCCGGGCATTTCCGACCCGGTGCACGTGTTGCCGAATGCCTCCACGCTCACCCCCGCCTCCAATGGTGGCGCCTCCACCATGCTCAGCTCCTCGGCGTTGTCCAACCGCGTCATCGGTGCCAGCGTCTACGGCCTGTACGACCGCAACTGGTACGGTGAAGTGGGTAGCTATAGCGCGCTGTCGCCGTCTGCGCAGGACCGCCTCGGCTGGCCGGTCAATGGCGACCCGGGCAAGCTCAGCGGCACCAGCTACGCGCGTCTTGCCTATATGAAGGACATGAAGCGCCAGTTCTTCTCGGTAGGCCTGACCGCGCTCACTACGCGCCGCCAGCCGCTGCGCACCGGACCCAGCGACGACCTCACCGATTTCGGCTACGACCTGACCTACCAATTCCTCGGCACCCGCGAGCACGTGCTGTCGCTGGCCTACGTCAATATCTACGAGCGTCGCAAATACGGCAGCCCGCTGATGTCGACCGATCCCACCATGCCGGCGCTGGACCGGGGCAGCGTCCGCGATCAGACCCTCAGCATGAACTACGCCTTCAAGCAGACCTACGGCGTGCTGGCCGCGCACATGATCAATAGCGGCTCGTTCGATGCGGCGCGCTATTCGCCGGTGGGTATCCCGGACACCACCAGCAATTTGGTCCTGCTGTACTGGACCCCGTTCGGCAAGGACGGCACCTACACCTCGATGGCCAACCTGCGCCTGTCCGCCGGCTGGTTCCGTTTCGACAAGTTCAACGGCAGCACCTCCAACGTCTTCCGTGGCCCGCCGATCACCAATCCGCGCGATCTCGACAGCTTCACTCTGTCGGTCAACCTGGCCTTCTGACCCCTCCCGCACCTGTACGGATCCACATGAACTCACCACGCAAACTCTCCGTGTTGTGCGCCCCGCTGGCCGGCCTGATGCTGGCGGGCGCACTGCCCGCGCCCTCGGCATCCGCTGCCGACGGCACCGGCGTCTTCCTCACCGAATGCGGTGAATGCCACAGCGTCAAACCGGGCAAGAACAAGAAAGGCCCGTCGCTGTTCGGCGTGGCAGGACGCCCTGCCGGGACCGTCGCCGACTTCGGCGGCTATTCCGATGCGCTCAAGAAGAGCAAGTGGATCTGGACCCCGGCCCAGCTCAAGACCTATCTTTCGCAATCCTCGTCCAAGGCGCTGCCGGGCACCAAGATGAAGTACGACGGCCTGGACGACCCGAAGGAGCTCGACGCACTGATCGCCTACCTCAACACCCTGAAGTAGGCGCGGCCAACGCAGCATGGCGCGTCGTCGTCCGGAGGGGGCGGACGGATGGCGCGCCAATCGCAACGCGCGTGCATGCCCGCGGTCCCGGTCGTCTGCAGCGCGGGCACACCTGCGCCGCTTGGCTCGCTGGTGGCGTGGCTGAGTCGGTTGCCAACGCGTCCAGCGGCGGCAGCCTGTCAGGCGGCCGCCACCCGGCAGGCCAGGATGGATCTGCATTGCCCGACGCGGTGCCTTCGCGTATACGGACGCAGTCGCCGCCGCCGCGATGGTCTCATCCGCCGACCTAGGGCACCATCGCGTCCCTGTTTGACACCCGCCCACGCCATTGCCCACCGTTCCAGCTTCCAAGCGCTTCCCCTTCCGACCGCGACGCCACTGCGCCCGCGCTGGCTTCTTCGTGGGCGCACTGCTGGACATTGCCGCACGCCGCACACCTTGCCAGACGCAGCCGACCGCGCCCGCCCAGCAACCATGCCAACCGCAGGTGCGTCGCCAACCACGCCGGGGCCGCACGCTGCTGCAGTGGTTGCTGCTCACGCTGGCGGCCGGCTCCTGCGCCAGCGCCCTGGCCAAGGACTTCGGCGGTGCTGTGGCCGTAACCTCCAGCCTGATCGACCGTGGCATCTCGATCGCGCACAACAAGGTCACCGTGCAGGCCGCCGGCTATTGGCTGCCCGCCCCCGGCTGGTCGGTGTCCACCTCGGTGGCGCTGCAGGCCCGCACCTGGAGCGATCCGGTCGCGGTCACCGCTCAGGTCGGGCGTGCCTGGATGCTGGACGACCGCTGGCAGATGCAGGCCAGCCTGCTCTACTACGGCTATCCGACCGACCGCGCCACGCCCACCTTTGACCGCCAGGAAGCCAGCCTGGCCTGGTCCTACCGCGATCTGCTGACGTTGTCGCTGTCCACCTTCAATTTTCCGCGGGCCGACCAGTCGCCGTGGAACGTGGCCTTCGACGTCACTGCCAACGTCCCGCTGCGCAACGATTTCAGCCTGTCGCTCGGTGCCGGCTCGTCGCGCTTTCCGGCCATGGCCTACGGTGCAGCGCGCTCCGGCAGCTATCAGTACGGTCAAGTGGGCCTGAAGTGGAACCGCGCCGGATGGACACTGAAAGCCGAGCGCATCCTGACCAGCGGCAATACCCCGCGCATGCAGGGCGGCCCCGGCGACATGCCGTGGCTGGGCACGGTCGCCAGAACCTTCTGATCCACACGCAACCTTTTGCCTGCCTGCGCGCACTGACGTTGGTGACCCGCCATGCCTGCACGAATGAATGACACCGACACTCTAGGCGATGCCACCGACCGCATGCTGTTGCGCCGCATGGCCGGGGGCGATCGCGACGCGCTGGCCAGCATGTACCACAGCTATCACGGCCGGCTGTGTCGCTTCCTGTCGCGGCTGACCCGCCGCCCGGACATCATCGAAGAGGCCATCAACGATTGCTTCTGGATCACCTGGCAAAAGGCCGGCGACTTCCGCGGCGACTCGCAGGTGTCCACCTGGATCATGGGCATCGCCTACCGCTGCGGACTCAAGTGCCTGCGCCAGCATGACGGCGAAGCCATCGACGACACCGCGCTGGTGGAAGACCACGCCCCCAGCGCCGACGACAACGACGACCGCGAACTGCGCGACTGGCTGGACAAGGGCATGGAACGGTTGTCGCCGGACCAGCGCCTGGTCGTCGAACTGGTCTACGGCGTCGGCCACACGCTCGAAGAAGTGGCCGACATCATGCAGTGCCCGGTTGGCACCATCAAAGCCCGGCTGTTCCATGCCCGGGTCAAACTACGCAATGTGCTGCCCGGCCTGGCCGGCGGTGCCCCTTACACGGAGACCCTGCAATGAAGACGTTTTTCATCGCGCCTGGCAAGGAATGCTCGCACGCCTGGGAATTGATGCCGGCGGTGCTGCTGGACAGTGCCACCGAGGAAGAAAACACCTGGCTGATCGCGCACGTGGCCAAGTGCGCCTCGTGTAGCGCCGAATTCGCCCAGCAGAACCGCCTGCGCCAGGCCTTGGCGCTGCCGTCGACAGTGAAGCTGGACCCGAACGCCGGTCTGCAACGCCTGCTCGGCCGCCTGGATGCACCGGAGCAGCGCAGTGCGCCTTCGCACGTGCCCGCCGCGCGCCGCTCCGGCAGTTGGACGGTACGCGCCCTGGCCGCCGCGGCGCTGGTCCAGGCCATCGGGCTGGGCGTGATGGGCATCAAGCTGGCCTTGCCCGCGCCATCGCACGACTATCGCACGCTCAGCAGCGTCGCGGCCCTGCCGGTGCCGCAGGGCGCCATCCGCGTGGTGCCGGACGCAAGGATGACCGTGGCCGACTGGGACCGGCTGCTGCATGCGCAGCAGTTGCAGGTGGTCGGCGGGCCCAACGAAATGGGTGCCTACACCGTGGTGCCTGCCGCACCGCAGCCCCCGGCCCAACCGCGGCAGACCGTGCAGCAACTACGCGCCACCCCGGGCATCCGGCTGGCGGAGATCGTCTCGGCCCCATGAAGCGCCTGTTCGCCATTGGCCTGATCGCCGCGTTCACCGCCCTGGGCGCGCCCTCCAACGCGCACGCTGCCGCAGTCTTCCAGGAGCCGGCGACGGAGGTTGCCGGTACCGCACCGCCACTGGCCGGTGCGCAAACGCCCGACAGCAGCCGCGACATCCTGCTGGCGGTGGCCAACCCGCTCGCCGCGCCACCGGCCCGCGCCGGCTCCAGCCTGATCGGCTACGCGTCCAGCTATTACGGTGCCGGCCAGAAGGCGGCCGCGCGCATGGACAGCATCAAGCAGCGCTACAAATTGCGCGAAGTCTCGGCCTGGCCAATCACCTCGCTGGGCCTGTATTGCGCTGTGCTGCAACCGCCGCCGGGCGTGTCGCGCGATGAACTGGTCAGTGCCTTGGCCGACGACGAAGGTGTGGAGCTGGTGCAGCCAGTGCAGGACTTTTCGGTGTTCTCGGCCGATGCGTCGGAAAAGACGACCTCGCTGTCCAGCTACAACGACCCATACGTGGACATGCAACGCGGCTTTATCGACACCGATGCCGCCAGCGCACAGACCGTGACCGAGGGCCGCGGCGTGCTGATCGCAGTGGTCGATACCGGCGTGGACACCAACCACCCCGACCTGAAAGCCCGCATCCGCGAGGTGCACGATCTGGTCGACGACACACCGGTGAAGACCAGTACCGATTCGCACGGTACCGAAGTGGCCGGCATCATTGCCGCCGGCAGCAACAATCACCAGGGCATCGTCGGCATGGCACCCAAGGCCATGCTGAGTATCTACAAGGCGTGCTGGTACGCGCCCACGGTCGGCGCCACCGCACGTTGCAACACCTTCACCCTGGCCAAGGCGCTGGCGGCGATCGACAACAGCTCCGCGCGCGTGATCAACCTGAGCCTGGGCGGCCCCGCCGACCCGCTGCTGAGCAAGATGCTGCAGCAGCTGGTGCAACAGGGCCGCATCGTGGTGACGGCAATGCCACCGAACGGGCGTCTGGATGGCTTTCCCAATGATGTGCCGGGCGTGCTGGTGGTGCGCAGCAGCAGCGCAACACCCGCCATGCCCGGCGTGCTCAGCGCGCCCGGCAAGGACATCCTGACCACGCAACCGAACGGCCGCTACGACTTCACCTCCGGCTCGTCGATGGCCACCGCGCATGTCAGCGGCATGGCCGCGCTGCTGTTGTCGCTGCAACCGTCGATGGATGCCCAGGCGTTGCGCGAACTCATGCAGCGCACCAGCAAGGTTTCCGACGGGCAGTTGCAGGTCAACGCCGGCGCCGCAGTGCAGGCGCTGGCGCCTCACGCCAAACACTCCAACTGACGGCACCGGCATGGCCAAGTGGATTCCCTTGTGGCTGCATCAACTCAGTTCGCCGCCCACGTTTTATCGTGTCGCCGGCAGCGTGCGCCCGTGGGCGCTGGGACTGGCCGCGCTGCTCGGCGCGGTCGCAGCATACGGCGGCCTGGTGCTGGCACCGCCGGATTACCAGCAGCACGATGCCTACCGCATCATCTTCATCCACGTGCCCAGTGCGTGGATGAGTCTTTTCATCTACGCGGCAATGGGCGTTGCGGCGTTCATTGCGCTGGTGTGGCGCATCAAGCTGGCCGAAGTGGTCACCATGGCCTCCGCGCCAATCGGCGCAGCCTTCACCTTCATCACCCTGTGCACCGGCGCGCTGTGGGGCAAGCCGATGTGGGGCACCTGGTGGACCTGGGACACGCGGCTCACCTCCGAATTGCTGCTGCTGTTTCTGTACCTGGGCGTGCTGGGACTGCATTACGCCGTGGAAGACCGCCGTCAGGCGATGCGCGCGGCCGGTTTGCTCGCCCTGGTGGGTCTGGTGAATCTGCCCATCGTGCACTACTCGGTGGTGTGGTGGAACACGCTGCACCAGGGTTCCACCGTGCGCCTGCTCGGCCCCTCCACGATGAGCGCAAACATGCTGTGGCCGCTGCTAACCATGATGCTGGCAACCAAGTGCTATTACGTCGCCAGCTTGTTTGGCCGCGTGCGTGTGGAATTGCTGGCACTGGAAAGCGGCAAGGACTGGGTCCGCCGCATCGTGTTGACGGAGCGCACCGCATGAGCACCTTTCTGGCGATGGGCGGCTACGGCCAATACGTGTGGACCGCCTACGCCGTGTTCGTGCTGGTGCTGCTGGCCGACCTTGCAGCACCCTGGCTGCGCCGTCGCCGGCTGCCGCGCGAGCTGCGCGGGCAGTTGCAGCGGCAGGCACCGCGGCGTGCACGCGATCAACCGGCACCGGCACTGGAGCGCGACGCGCCATGAACGCCACCCGCAAACACCGTCTGTGGTTGGTGATCGGTGTACTGGCCGCCGCTGCGCTGGCCGTCACGCTCATCGTGTTCGCGCTGCAGCGAAACATGAGCTACCTGTTCACTCCAAGCCAGGTTCGCGGGGGGGAAGCCGCCGGTTACCGGCAATTCCGGCTCGGCGGCATGGTCAAGGCCGGCTCGATCCAGCGTGCCAGTGATTCGCTGAAAGTCAGCTTCACCGTCATCGATAAAAACGCGGCGACCCAGGTGGAGTACACGGGCATTCTTCCCGATCTGTTTCGCGACAACCAGTCGGTCATCGCCAACGGGCGCATGCAAGGCGGGCGCTTTGTCGCCAACGAAGTGCTGGCCAAGCACGACGAGACCTACATGCCGGAAGAGCTGAAGGATGCGATGGCCGAAGGCCACCTTGGCAAGCCGATTGCCGCCACCGCCGCGCCGCTGACCGCGCCGCGTTGATGCGCTTGCGGTTGTTGCCACGTACGTCGATGACTCCCTTCCGTCTCACCTTGCGATCCGCACATGACGCCTGAACTCGGCCAGATCGCATTGATCCTGGCGCTATTGTTATCGCTTGCCCAGGGCGTGTTGCCGTTGATTGGCGCGTGGCGCGGCGACTCCGCGTTGATGGGCATCGCGCGGCCTGCGGCCGTGGGCCAGGCGGTGTTCGTCTGGATGGCGTTCGGCCTGCTCGCCTGGTCGTTGTTGTCGCTGGATCTTTCGGTGGGCTATGTCGCCGCCAACGCCAACATCGCCCTGCCCTGGTATTACCGCTTCGCCGCGGTGTGGGGCGCCCACGAAGGCTCGCTGCTGTTGTGGATCGCCATCCTGGCCACCTGGACGGTGCTGCTGGCCGCCTTCAGCCGGCACCTGCCGCAGCATTTTGCCGCCCGCGTGCTGGCGGTGCTGGGGCTGATCTCGGTGGGCTTTCTGGCCTTCATCCTACTGACCTCCAATCCGTTCAGGCGGCTGTCGCCGATTCCGCTGGATGGCAACGAGCTCAATCCGGTGTTGCAGGATCCGGGCATGACCTTCCACCCGCCGGTGCTGTACACCGGCTATGTCGGGTTTTCGGTGGCATTCGCATTCGCAGTGGCGGCATTGCTCGGCGGCGAGCTGGAACAGACGTGGGTGCGCTGGGCACGGCCGTGGACCAACGTGGCCTGGGCCTGCCTCACCGCCGGCATCGTCGCCGGTAGCTGGTGGGCGTATGCCGAACTCGGTTGGGGCGGATGGTGGTTCTGGGACCCGGTGGAAAACGCCAGTTTCATGCCATGGCTGGTCGGCACTGCGTTGATCCACTCCCAGGCGGTCACCGAAAAACGCGGCAGCCTGCGTGCATGGACCATGCTGCTGTCGATCCTGGCGTTTTCGCTGTCGTTGCTGGGCACCTTCCTGGTGCGCTCGGGTGTACTGACCTCGGTGCACGCGTTTGCGGCCGATCCGCGCCGCGGCCTGTACATTCTCACCTTTCTGGTTGCGGTGGTCGGCGGCTCGTTGCTGTTGTATGCACTGCGTGCGCCCAAGATCGCCAGCGGCAAACCGTTCGCCGCTGCCTCGCGCGAAACGGGCATTCTCGTCGGCAACCTGCTGCTCGCCGTGGCCGCGGCAATGGTGTTGCTGGGCACCTTGTTCCCACTGATCGCCGACGCGTTTGCCCTGGGCAAAGTCTCGGTCGGGCCGCCCTACTTCGGCTTGCTGTTTCCGTTGTTGATGTTGCCGGTGGTACTGTTGCTGCCGTTCGGCCCGTACCTGCGCTGGGGCAAGGCCGAAGCCGCACCGCTGAAAGTACTCGGCACGCGCGCCGGCGTCGCCGCAATTGCGTGTGCCCTGGTCGGCAGTGTGTTTGCCGATGGCCAGGCCAAGGCGATCGCCGGCATGGGTGTGGCCGCATGGGTGGCTGCGGGCACTGCGCTGTACGTGGTCAAACGCTGGCGCGACATCCCGCGCGGGCGGCGTTTTCCGGCGGAAATGGCCGGCATGCTGATCGCACATGCGGGCGTGGCGGTCTTCGTTGCCGGCGTACTGGTGTCCGACAGCCTGTCGGTGGAACGCGATGTGCGGCTGTCGCCCGGCGAGTCGGCGCAGGTCGCCGGCTACAGATTCCGCTTCGATGGCGTGCAGCTGGTAAATGGGCCGAACTGGAAGGCCGAACAAGGTAGCGTGCAGGTCAGCCGCGACGGTCAGGTGGTTGCGCAACTGCATCCGCAAAAACGCCTGTACAGCAGCGAGCGGATCCAGACCGAATCGGCGATCGATCCCGGCATCACCCGCGACCTGTATGTGGCGCTGGGCGAGCCACTGGACGACCAGCACATCGAAGACGACTGGACGCTGCGCCTGTACTACAAACCCTTCATTCGCTGGATCTGGGCCGGGGGCCTGCTGATGATGCTGGGCGGTTTCGTCAGCGCCTGTGCACGCCGCTTTCGTGCGCCGGTGACTGCACACACCTTGGCCGCCTCTTCGGCGCAACCAGCGCTCGTCATCGCACAGGAATCGCACCCGTGAATCGTCTGCTGCCCTTGCTGGGCTTCCTGTTGCTGGCGGCGCTGTTCGGCTTCGGCATTGCGTGGACCATGCAGCACAATCCGCGCGAGGTACCATCGCCGTTGATCGGCAAGCCGGCACCGACGTTCTCGTTGCCGCGGCTGGATCAGCCCGAACAACGTGTGAGCCGCGACCAGCTGCTGGGCAAGCCGTACGTGCTCAACGTGTTCGGTAGCTGGTGCGCCGAATGTGTGCACGAACATCCGGTGCTGATGGCCCAGGCCAGCCGGCTCGGCGTGCCGCTGATCGGCTACAACTACAAGGACGCACCGGCCGATGCGACCGCCTGGCTGGCACGATTGGGCAACCCTTATGCAGTGGTGATGGCCGATGAAGCTGGCCAGACCGCCATCGACTTCGGCGTCTACGGTGCGCCGGAAACCTTTCTGATCGATGCGCAGGGCGTGATCCGCTACAAGCACATCGGCGTGCTGACCCCGGATGCCATCAACGGCGAGCTGCTGCCGGCCATCGCCGCGCTGCCCAAGGGCACGCCGTGATGGCGTCGGCGCTTCAAACACGAGTGTTGCATTGGCGCTGGCATTGGCGCGCGCAAGGTCGTCATGTGCGTTTGTTGCTGGTGTTGCTGCTTGGCGTGCTGCTCGCGCCCTCGGTGGCGGCGCAGGCCGTCGACCCGATGCCGTTCAAGAACCGCAGCGACGAAGCGCGCTACCAGCGCTTGACCGCGCAACTGCGCTGCCTGGTGTGCCAGAACGAAAACCTGGCCGATTCCAATGCCAGCCTGGCGCGCGATCTGCGTCACCAGGTGTTCGCGCAACTGCAGGCCGGCAAGAGCGATGCGCAGATCAAGCAATACATGGTCGATCGCTATTCGGATTTCGTGCTGTACGACCCACCGGTCAAACGTGGCACCTGGCTGCTGTGGTTCGGGCCGGCGCTGATATTGGCTGCAGGTGCAGGCGTGGTCATCCACACCGTCCGTAAACGTGCGCGCGCCGGCACCCCGGTGGCGCCGCAAGCGGAGGAAGAGTGGTGATGGCGGTTTTTTATGTCGCAAGCGCGGCACTGGTGGCCCTGGCCTTGCTGCTGTTGCTGGTACCACTGCTGCGCCGCTCCAGCGGCAGTGGCAACGCGCGGTACCGCTTGGCCATTCTGCTGATACTGGGCTTGCCGCTGGCCACGACCGGGGTGTATCGAATGGTGGGCGCGCCGGAGGCGATCGTCACGCATGTGTATGCAGCGCAGCCAGCGCAAGGCGCCGCGCTTGCACCATCTGCGGTCGCAGGGCAGGCGCAAGCGGCAAGCTCCCCCGCCGACGCGCAGGCGCAGGTGCTGGATCACTTCATGCAGCAGGCCAGGACGTTCGAGCAGAACGACCGACCCGCCGAGGCACGCGAGGCCTATGCACAAGCCCTCAATATCGCTCCCGATATCAGCGCCGCCATTGTGGGCTGGGTGGCGGCAAATATGGCCACGCACGGCGATTTCGCCATCGACGCCGCATCGCGCACACGCCTGCAACAGGTGATCGCACGCGAGCCGGACAACCAGCGCGGACTCTGGTTGCTAGGCATCAGCGATTTTCAACAGCAGGACTTCGCCGCCGCCACTGCGCACTGGCGGCATCTGCACGGTTTGCTGGAAACCGGATCGCCGATGCAGAAAGCAGTGGCAGACAAGATCGCGGTGGCCGAATCGATGGCCCGCGCGCGGCAGTCTGCGCGTGGCACGCGCTGAGCAAAGCCGCCTGCGCGATGCGGTGTGGTTGACGATGGCTGCACCGCAGTGCAATTGAACAGCGCGTGCAGAATCCAGGTAGCCGGTGCACGCGATGGACGCGGCACTTGGCGTAAACAATCCACCCCATTGCATCGTGCATTCAAGCGCTACGCATCGTGCCTGCAGTTGAGGGGGACACGCGTCATCGCCTTGCGGCCTCTCGCGTCAGCTTGAGTGCATCCAAACAAAAGGCAGGCGCGAAACAGACGAGGTCGGTACGCAGGATTGAGAGCGTGCGGTCGTACACGTGGCTGCCCTGCATCGTCCACGTTCAACTGACTGCCTACATCGCGCTAGCCGCGCTCAGGCCGACGGCCCCAGCACGTCGTGCAGCTTTCCGCTGAACTCGCCCAACGTGAATGGCTTGGCGATCATGCTCATGCCTTCGCCGAGAAATTTGCCGCGGTCGCGTGCCGTTTCTGCGTAGCCGGTCATGAAGATCACCGGCAGATCGCGCCGCGACTGCCGCGCGATCTCGGCCAACTGGCGTCCGTTGAGGCCCGGCAGGCCGACGTCCGTGACCAGCAGGTCGATCTGTCGTGGCGAGGCAAGAATCGGCAGCGCCGCGTCCGCATCGGCTACCACGTCGGCCTGATAGCCGAGCTCACTGAGCAGTTCGGTGACCAGCAGCCGCACCTGTTCGTCGTCTTCCACCACCAGCACCTGCTGGCCCTGCCCTGCACGCACCGCATCGCTCTGCGTCGGCGGCAACGCGGTTTGCGCCGCAACCCCGGTGGGTAGATACAGGCTGACCGTGGTGCCTGCGCCCGGCCGCGATTCCACCCACACCTGGCCGTTGGACTGCTGCATGAAGCCGTAGATCATCGACATGCCCAGGCCGGTGCCCTGGCCGATCGGCTTGGTGGTGTAGAAAGGTTCGAACACGCGTTCAAGCACGTCGGCGGGCATGCCGGTCCCGGTGTCTGCGACCGACACCACCACGTAACTCCCCGGCGCTAACGCGATGCCACGGCCGAGTTCCAGCGGCTGATCTTCCACCTGCAGCTGCCGCGTCGCGATACGCAGCTGCCCACCGTCGGGCATGGCATCGCGCGCATTGATGGCCAGGTTGATCAGTGCGCTTTCCAGCTGATTTTCGTCCACGTACGTCTGCGGCAGCTCCGCACAGAGATCGATCTCCAGACGCACCGATTCGCCCAGCGTGCGCGCCAGCAACTCCTGCAGCGACACCACCAGATCGTTCAACTGCAGATCCCGCGCTTGCAGCGACTGACGCCGCGAGAATGCCAGCAGGCGCTGGGTGAGCGCAGCTGCGCGCAATGCCGAGGCGGAGGCCACATCCAGAAAGCGACCCAATCCCTCGGTGCGCCCCTGGTCGATACGCAGCCGCGCCAGATCCAGCGCAGACAAAATGCCGGTGAGCATGTTGTTGAAATCGTGTGCGATGCCGCCGGTGAGCTGGCCGACCGCTTCCATTTTCTGCGCCTGGCGCAGCGCCGCTTCGCTGGATTCGCGCGCCAGCATCTGCTGCTGCAACTCGGCGGTCCGTTCTGCCACCTTGGCTTCCAGCAGGTTGGCCTGTTGCTGGATCGACTCCAGCGCCAGTGCACGCGTGGTGACATCGGTGGCGAACACATGGAACCCATCCACCTTGCCCTCTGCATCGAAGCGCGGCATGTAGCGGATTTCCGCATCGCGGCGCCGGCCATCGGCATGCGGCCAGCTCGTCTCGATGGTCAGAGCCTGCCCGGCCAATGCGGCCTCGATCCAGGCGCGGCGCTCCTGGACGACCGCAGGCCCCACCACATCCAACAGCGGCCGCCCGATGACGTTGGCAGGCGGCACGCCAATCCAGTCTTCGTAGGAACGATTGGCAAAGCGATACACCAGGTTCTTATCGATGAAAGCGATCAGCACCGGCAACGCATCCGTCACCCGCCGCAGTTCGGCCTCGCTCTGCGCCAGCGCGGCGCGGCTTTCGGCCAACTGCGCCAGCTGGTCACGGATGACGAACTGCTTCTGCCGTGCGCGCAACGCGGTGGAGATGGCGCTCAGCAATGAGGCCGAGCTCAGCGGCCGCTCCAACTCGATGACGTTGGTCATGTCGGCCGGCAGCCGCACCTGCCGACGGTTGTGCAGCCCACGCGGCGCGCGCAACAACACGAACGGAATGTCCGACCAGGCCTGCTGGCCTTGCAGGATGTGCGACAGCCCATGCAGGTCGCCACGGATGGCTTCTTCGGTGAGCACCACCACGCCGGAGGCGTCTTGCAGGTCGCCTGCCAGCGCGTCCAGCGTGGCATAGACCCGGGACGCCAGCCCACGCTCGCCGACGATGCTGGCAATACTCTGCGCATCGCGGCCGAACGGCGCGACGATATGAACGATAGAGCCGTCCGCGTTACAGATAGTCAACGGGAGGATCCAGCAACGGGCCGTCGTCTCCGACAAACTGCGGCGTACCGGTCAACACACCGTGGAATTTCTCCAGCGGCTCGCTCAACTGCAGACCGCTACTGCCGATGCGCAATTCGCGAATTGCATCCTCGTGTGCGCCACTGCGATTCTTGATCACCGACAACGCCTTGCGAATACGTCCTTTCGCCTCGAAAAAACGCAGCAGGATGACGGTGTCGGCCATGTAGGAGACATTGAGGCTGCTGCCGGTCGCCATGCTACCGACCAGCCCCTGCTGCGGGTTGATCAGAAACGTGGTCACCCCGCTCTGGTTGAGATACGACAAAAGCTCGTGCATCTGCAACATCAACTGCTTTTCCTGCGGCATCGAGGCCAGGTACCCGTTGAGGCTGTCGATCACCAGAATGCGGCACGCGCGCTCCTCCACGCTGCCACGCACCGTCCAGGCAAATTCGCCCGGCGTGACGTCGGCCGGATCCATCTGGTGCAACTCCAGCAGACCTGCATTCATATGTTTGCGCAGATCCATGCCCAGGCCCTCGGCACGCTTCAGCAAGGTGCCGGTACGCTCGTCGAACTCCAGCACGCAGCAATGCTCGCCGCGCTCACACGCGGCAACCACGAACTGCAGGGCCAGGTTGGTCTTGCCCGAGCCGGCTGGCCCGGTCAGCAGCGTGCTGGTCCCGCGCAACGGGCCGCCGTGCAACAAGGCATCGATGCGCTTCACACCGCTCGGTACCGGGTCGCCGACAAATGGCAGGTGGTGGTCGGAAGCGATCAGGCGTGGATAGATACGCATGCCGCCGGTGACGATGGCCAGGTCGTGATAGCCGCCGATGAAATCCACCCCACGCAGTTTCTGCACCTGCATGCGGCGGCGCGCTGCACCGAACTCCAGCGTCATGCGCTCCAGCGAAATCACCCCGTGGCACAGGCTGTGCAGATGCGCATCGTGCTCGCCGTGCTCCCCGGTGAGATCGTCCACCAGAAATACCGTGATGTTGCGCGGCGCGAAATACTGCTTGAGCGCCAGCACATGGCGCCGGTAGCGCAGCGACTCCTGCGCGAGCAAGCGCAACTCGGACAGCGAATCGAACACCACCCGCGTCGGCTTCACCCGGTCAACTTCGGCCTGGATGAGCTTGATGGTGCCATCCAGCTCCATCTCCCACGGATGCAGGATGGATTGCTGCCGCTCTTCGCCAAGGAACGCCTCTGCAGATGCCAGCTCAAAAATATGCAGGGACTCCAACGACCAATTGTGCGAGGCAGCCACTTCCGTGAGCTCGTCGATGGTTTGCGACAAGGTCACATACAGGCAGCTCTCGCCCTTGGCCGCACCATCCAACAGAAGCTGCAGTGCGAGCGTGGTTTTGCCGGCACCAGGCTGACCTTCCAGCAGATACAAACGGTTGGCGGGCAGCCCACCTCGCAGGATAGTGTCGAGCCCGGTGCTGCCAGTGGTGATGCGGTTTGCGATCATCGGCGTCACGTTCTTCATAGAACTGAATTTAACACGTGCACGTTATTTACCGGTGGGCGCGACTGAACTGATCAGCTTGCTTTGGTTGACGCAAGGCACGTCATCGCTGCTGCTGGTATCGCAAATCATCCAAAACTGCCGTGTTTTCATGTTTATCCGCCAGCGTGGCGCATGACATTGGCAGCAACGGTGAACGCGGCGTATTGCAGCGTCCCACGCTGCCGTCACGCAGGCGCGCCCAACGTGACTGGCTACGCGGGCGAAATCGCCAAGCGTGCCAACCAAGCGTGCCAACTTTCTGGATACCGACATGCGTCCTTTGACCAAGCCATTTTCCCTGCGCGATCTGCTGGGCATCGTACAGACGGCGCTCTAAACAGGCCCAACCGCGGACGCATGCAGTATCTGTCTGGCGAATTTCGCGCGACAGGCATGTCTTACGCGATCACCGTCGGTGCAGCGAGCGACTCGCAGCAAGCACCCGCAACGCCTAGTGGGCGCGACGCTCCAGCAATTGCGCCACCCGCCGCTCCAGCTCGATGGCCTGGAATGGCTTGGTCAAGACCTCCATGCCATCGTCGAGCTGCCCCGCGCCCACCGCGGCACTGGCCGCATAGTCGGTCACGAACAGCACCGGCAATGCAGGGCGCGATTGCCGCCCGGCATCGGCAACCTGACGCCCATTGAGGCCGCCGGTCAGGCCGACGTCGGTCACCAGCACATCGATGCGCTCTTGCGAGCGCAAGCGCTCCACCGCCGCACTGCCCTCGGCAGTTTCGATTACGCGGTAGCCGGCTTCGGTGAGTACTTCGGAGATCAAGACACGAATCGCGGTTTCGTCTTCCACCAACAACACAGTGCGGCTCTGCGCGGCGTTGCGCTGCAGCGGCGCATCGGCTGGTGCCACCTCGCCATGCGCCAGCACGCCGGTGAAACGCGGCAGGTACAGGGCCATGGTGGTACCCACGCCCACTTCCGAATCGATGCGCACATGCCCGCCGGATTGGCGGGTGAATCCATAGATCATCGACAGGCCCAGCCCGGTGCTTTGGCCGATGGGCTTGGTGGTGAAAAACGGTTCGAACACCTTGGCCATCACCTCGGCAGTCATGCCGGTCCCGGTGTCCTGCACGCTCAGGCACACGTAATCGCCAGGCGGCAGCTCCAGCTGTTGAGCGGCAGCGGCATCCAGCGCACGGTTGTGCAGACTGATGGTGAGCTGCCCACCATCGGGCATGGCATCGCGCGCGTTGATACATAGATTGAGCAGCGCGTTTTCCAGCTGCGGCGCGTCCACCAGCACCTGCCACGCTTGATCAGCTGGATGCAGCTGCAGCGCGATCGACGGCCCCAGCGTGCGCGCAATGATGTCGTGCATGCCGCGCACCAGCGCTTCCACATCCAGTGCGGTGGGCGCCAACGTCTGCCGGCGCGAAAACGCCAGCAGCCGCTGGGTCAGTGCGGTGGCGCGCGCCGCGCTGGACTGCGCCATTTCCACATAGCGCTCCAGCCGGTCGTACTTACCCTGTTCGATGCGCGTCTGCAGCAGTTCCAGGCCAACACTGATGGCGGTGAGCAGATTGTTGAAGTCGTACGCCAGCCCGCCGTTCAGCTACCCCACCGCCTCCATCTTCTGGCTCTGACGCAGCTTCTCTTCGGCCAGCAACAACGCCGCGCTGCGTTCGCGCACGCGCTCTTCCAGCGTCTCGGTGAGTTGACGCAGCTGTTCTTCGGCCACGCGTTTGTCGGTGATGTCGGCAGCGGTACCGAACCATTCGGCGATCTGCTCGCGCTCATCCAGCAGCGGAATCGCGCGCATCAAGGTCCAACCCACATGCCCATCTGCGCCGAGCACCCGGTATTCCACGTCCACGCCAGACTTGGTGGCAGTCGCCTGCGCAAGCGCTTGCGCCAAGCGCGCGCGGTCGTCCGGGTGCACCATCGCCTGCCAGTCGGGCGTGGCCGACACCGCATCGCTCAGCACCCCGTCGCCCACCAGTTGGCGCAAGTCGCGCCAGTGGGCGCTGGCGGAAAAAATCGATTGCGACGACGCGCGCACGAGTGCGTCCAGGCGCCGCTCGCTCTTTTGCAGCGCCTCGCTGGCCAGCCGCTCGGCGGTGCGATCGCGCAGCACCTTGACGAATCCGATCGCCTCGCCAGTTTCTTCGCGCAATACCATCAGCGAGCCATTGGCCCAGAACCACTCGCCGGATTTGCGCACATGCCAGCGCTCGTCCATGCCGCTGCCGCTTTCCAGCGCGGCAGCGGCCTCGATCAGCATCTGCCGCTGCTCGACGTCTTCCGGGGTAAAGGTGCGCTGCAGCGTTTGCCCGAGCATCTCGGCCTCGCTCCAGCCCAGAATGCGCCGCGCACCTTCGTTCCACGACGTCACCCGCCCGTGCATATCGGTGGCGATGATGGCGTAGTCCATCACGCTGTCCAGGATCTGCCGGTTGCGCACTTCGGCCTCGCGCACTGCGCGTTCCAGGCTGATGCGGTCGGTGATGTCCAGGCCCTGCACGAAGATGCCGGAGATGGTGCCATCGGCGCCTGCGATCGGCTGATAGACCAGATCCAGCAAGCGTCGCTCGGTGGGACCACCCGGCACCGCTTGCACGTTGTACGGCAGCGCATTGGCCGAAAACGCGCGCCCGGACTGGTACACCTCGTCCAGGCGACGCACATGGCCCTGCTCCACCGCATCCGGCAGCGCCTCGGCCAACGGCCGCCCGATCACATCGCGGTGGCCGATCAGACGCGAATAACACGGATTGGCAAATTCCACCCGATGCTACGGCCCGCTCAGGAACGCCATGAACATCGGCGCCTGCTCGAACAGGCGGATCAGGCGCTCGTGTTCGTCGGCCAACCGCGCCTGCGCCAGCTGGCGCGCGGTGACTTCGTTGGTGACGCAAAACGCGCCGCCCACCCGGCCATCGTCCAGATAGATCGGCGAGAACGAGAACGTCCACCAGGTCTGCTCCGGCACGCCGTAGCGGTTCCATGCCGATAGGCACTTCCTCGAAACGCGATGCCTGGCCGACGCCGCCTCGATCGGCGCGCGCACAGCCTCCCAGGCATCGGCCCACAACACGCGCAGCGGCGCGCCCAGCGCCTGCTCCTGGCGCGGCCCCAGGATCGGCGTGTAGGCATCGTTGTAGAAAAAGATCAGCGCATCGCCCCACACCACATACATGCTTTCTGGCGAACCCAGCATCAGATCGATCGCATTGCGCAACGGCGATGGCCACTGTGCGATGGGTCCCAGCGGGCTCGCCGCCCAGTCGTGGCTGCGCACCGCCTGCGCCATGACGCTGTTGCGGTGCGGAAATCCCGCATTCATAGAGGGCGTACCTGCATTGCATCCACACCAAGGTCGCCGCTGCAGCACCCACCCTGCACGACCGCGGCGCCGCCTGCCGTGAGCTTATCCATCCCCCATCCGTACATGCATGTCCAACCGTTGAAAAGACCAGATCGCCGCAGGCACGACTTGTCGACAAGACCGAGCGGCGCGCGGTCGCCCATCATCTGGCCTATGGCAGGTGGCGTCCAGCCACACCCGTACGCGGCGACTGAACCAGGCAACTTCCACCACTGCGTTTGTGCGGCAGCGCGCAGCCTAGGCAGCGGCCGGTACAGCCGCTGGCCTGCACGCATGGGGCCCTGCTGCCGTCTTCGGAGCCGCACAGCAACGCCGCATCGCCTTGGCAGCCAAGCCGCCGGGCATGTGCGCTCTGCCACGCGACACTGACCGCCATGCCGCACTGCAGGAGACGTAACATTGCCCGATGGCTCCAGGCAACGCACGGTCGTACAAATGCTCGATCAGGATGAACTCATCCACCCGCAGGCGGCAGTCGCGCCGGGGTATCTGGCCAACCATGCGGCGCGGGTCTTCAATCGTCTGGTCGATGCCGAACTGCGGCCACACGGTGTGTCGCTGGCGCTGATCGGCCCGATCATGCTGCTGTCCTGGAAAGGCCCAATGCTGCAGCGTGATCTCGTCATCGCCTCGGCCGTAAAGCAGCCGGCCATGGTGACGCTGCTGGACAAGCTGGAGGGATTGAAACTCATCAAGCGCACCCGACCCCGCAGGATCGCCGCGCCGCGTTGGTGGCGCTCAGCGCCCGCGGGCGCAAGATTGCCGAACTTGGCGGCCGAGCACTGCTGGGCATGAACGCAGTGGCGCTGGAAGCGCTTCTCCACCGACGAGGTGCAGCAGACCGTTGCGCTGATGCACCGGTTGATTGCGAACATGGAGCGTCACGGCCAGGACATGTGATATCACGCCTGATATCTCCTGCCCGGGTGACAGCAATGCCGCACCGCATCCTCGTCACCGGCGCCAGCATCGCCGGCAACACTGTCGCCTGGACACTCGCCCATCGCGGTTTCGATGTCACCGTGGTGGAGCGCGCAACCCGGTTTCGCCATGGAGGCAGAACGTCGCCCTGAGCGCCGTTGACACGCGCCGGTGCACCACGCGCGGCAGCGCCGCTGGCACTAGCAATGCGGTCTTTCGGCGCGCAGTGGGCATCCCTACCGGCACCTGAACTGGCGGACGTTGCGGCTTCAGTTCCATTGCTAGAGGTCGCTAACACGTCGAGACACCACTGGAGCGGCGGCAGCTGTGCCGGCTCCTGCGGTGTCGCGTGCGCATTCGTCTCCCTGCAGTTGCAGGGACTTCCCCGCTCTTCCGCCAGTCGGAACACCGATCGAACCCCTATGCATTTCTTCCCGAATCTGCGCATTGGACAGCGCCTGGCCCTGGGCTTTCTCGCGATCATCGTCTTGATGGTGATCCTGACCGTGGTCGGCATCCAACGCGTTCGCAGCATCGACCAGCAACTCACTGCCATCAACGAGGTCAACAGCGTCAAGCAACGCTACGCGATCAACTTCCGTGGCAGCGTCCACGACCGCGCGATCGCGCTGCGCGACGTCGTGCTGATGGACGACCCCGCAAACCGCCACGCCGCCGAACAATCGATCGACAAGCTCGCGGCCGATTACGCACGCTCTGCGCAGCCGCTCGACAACATGATCGCCAGCTCGACCGATGCAAAAGAGAAAGACATTCTCCAGCAGATCAAGGCCATCGAGCAGCGCACCCTGCCGCTGATCGCGCAAGTGCGCGCGCTCCGCGACGCGGCCGACAAGGCCCAGGCAGAACAGCACCTGCTGCAGCAAGCGCGCCCGGCCTTCATCGCCTGGCTGGCCAGCATCAACACCTTCATCGACCTGCAGGAAGCCAAGAACCGCCAGGCGGCCAGGCAGGCCGTTGCCACCGCGCGCGGCTTTGCGATGCTGATGGTGATTTCCACCGTCGTCGCCCTGCTGCTGGGCGCCGCCATCACCTTCCTGCTCACGCGCAGTGTGGTGCTGCCGCTGCGACAATCGTTGCGCCTGGCCCAGCGCATCAACGATGGCGACCTGCGCAGCCAGGACGCAGCGACCGGCAACGACGAATCCGGACAACTGCTGCGCGCCATGCAGCAGATGCAGCGGCGCCTGCAGGAAGTAATCTTCGCGCAACGCAGCATGGCTGCGCGCCACGACGCCGGCGAAATCAGCTACCGCACCGACGCACTGCGTTTTCCCGGCGAATATGGCGACATGGTGCAAGACACCAATGCGCTCGTGCACGCCCACGTGCAGACCCAGTTGCGCATGACCGAGGTCATGGGCCGCTATGCCGTTGGCGATCTCACCCAGGACATCGAGCAGTATCCCGGCGAAAAATCCGCCATCACTGCCACCATGCAGCAGGTCAAGCGCAATCTGCAGGCCATCAACGCGCAGATACAGGAACTGACCCAGGCCGCCTGTGCAGGCGACTTTGCGCGACGCGGCAAGGCGGAAAAGTTCGAGCACGATTTTCGCCTGATGGTGGAAAACCTCAACACCATGATGGCCACCTCCGATACCAACCTGGCCAGCTTCTCAGAGCTGCTGCGCGCGATCGCCGATGGCGACCTGACCGTGCGCATGTCCGGCAACTTCCACGGCGTGTTCGCCTCCATGCGTGACGATGCCAGCAGCACCGTGCACCGCCTCACCGACATCGTCACCCGCATCCAGACAACCTCCAACAGCATCAGCTTCGCCGCAGAAGATATCGCCAGCGGCAATCAGGAGCTGGCGCAGCGCAGCGAACAACAGGCCGCCAGCCTCGAAGAAACCGCCGCCTCGATGGAAGAGTTGACCTCCACCGTCAAGCAGAATGCCGAGCACGCCAGCCGCGCCAACCAGCTCGCGCGCGGCGCTGCCGCCATCGCCTCGGACGGCCGCGATGCGGTCGGCCAGGTAATCGAACAGATGTCCGGCATCGAAGCCGCTTCCAGGCGCATCGCCGACATCATTTCGGTCATCGACGGCATCGCCTTCCAGACCAATATCCTAGCCCTCAACGCCGCGGTGGAGGCCGCACGCGCCGGCGAACAAGGCCGCGGCTTCGCCGTCGTCGCATCGGAAGTGCGCACCCTCTCGCATCGCTCCTCGGATGCGGCAAAAGAAATCAAGCGGCTCATCGATGACTCCGTACAACGCGTCGCCGACGGCTCCACACTCGTGCACAAGGCCGGCACCACCATGGGTGAAATCGTCACCAGCGTCCAGCACGTTACCGATATCATGGCCCACATCTCCGCCGCATCGCAGGAACAAGCCGGCGGTATCGAACAGGTCAATCACACCATTGCGCAGATGGACGAGACCACCCAACACAATGTGCGCTTGGTCGAAGCCGCCAGCACCGCTGCGCACGCGTTGGAACAGCACTCCATGCAACTCACCCGTGCGGTGGAAGTCTTCAAGGTCAATGCAACGGTGCTGTAAGCCCGCGCGATGCGTTCGACGCGCAAGCGACGGTCGTGGCCATCGTCTGGGGGCTCGACCTACTGCAGGCGCCTACTCGGCAGAAAACAGACCAACCTGCCGCAACGGATAGATCAGATCGCGCCCAGCCGGGCGCGCATCGGCATTCATTTGATGCGGCTGCACCGCGGTGTCGCCAAGGATGTGCAGCACCTGCCACCGGCGGTACAGCAACAGATCCGCAATCAGACGGCGGTGGCACTGCCACCAGAGCGCTTCGGCGCACATCAGGGCCGTACGCCGCTCGCGTGCCATGGCCGTCGCCTGCTCCAACCCGGCGCCGAATTCGGCGCTGGCCATGTGGTCGGCATAACCCTGGAATGCCGCGTTGCGACACGCGCCATTGGGCGATCCCGGCTGCGCTTTGCGACGCCCACCCAGCGCGGGCAGCCACAGATAGCGCACCGATGCCGCGTCCAACGCCTGCGCTATCGTGTCGCTGGCAAACCACGGGTAGCGACGCGAGCCCGGAAAGCGCCGCACATCCACCAATCCCTCGATCCGATGCGCGCGCAACAGCGCCACGAACGCCTCCCAGGTCCTGGTGGAGTAACCGATCGTCCAGAGCATCCCGGCCGCATCGCCAGCGGCCTGCAGCGCAGGCGCGTCGGTGTTGATCAAGGCAGAGGGGTCATGCATCGCAGCAATCGCTAAGAGGGTGTTTACATAATCATACAATTGCATCATCTCCTGACGACTAGCCATCAAGATGGGCCGCCCGCCGAAGATTCAAGCCGAACACGAAGCAATGTTGGTGGAAATCGTAGAGTCGGATCCGACTGCGACGATAGAAGAAGTCAGGTTGGAGCTTTTTCGTCGCTGCAACATGAAGGTTCACGATCAAACGCTGGCATCGACGTTGAAGAGGCTTAGGATTGAACGCATGCCCAGCCACGAGGTGGTGACGATCGAGAAAGCCGAGACGGATGTGCCACGCTATGGCGATACCGATGCTCATCGCCGTCAGACGCCAGAACAGACTTCCCCCAGCTGCCTGACCGACGCTGAATGGGAGTTGGTCAGGGATATTTTCGAGAACGAAGGCGGTCGCGGCTTGCCGCCCCGCATCAGCCGCACAGTGCTGGTGGACGCCTGCTGTTACGTGGTTCGCAGCGGTGGATCGTGGCGGATGTTACCCAGGCATTTTCCTCGTTGGCAAAACGTGTATCGAACCTTTCGCCGCTGGAGCGAGCAAGGCAAGGTCGTGCAAACGCATGATCGTCTGCGCGCACAATGGCGCGAGCGTGAAGGCAAGAACGCCGATCCCACCGC
>NZ_JFAQ01000151.1 GCF_001304695.1 Xanthomonas axonopodis | reverse complement strand
CCCCCCCGCAGCCGCGCTTGCCAGCAGGCTTGATGTTAGCGCTAACACACCATCCTGTCTGTCCACCTTGAATCGGACGATGTGCCCCAAGCGTTTCGTTGCTCGATGTCGTCTTGCATGACAGCAATGCCTGCCACACAACGTCATCGCCTGCGCCACCGCGTGATGCGATTGACTGTTGCAGTGCAACGACGGTAGTCACCGCAATGCAATGCGCGTTCATCACCCCGCGATGGAACGCGGACCCTCGTGCAGGCGTGGCGGATACCGGTGGTGCATCGGCCGCGCCCGTCGCTGGGCAGTGCGGTCGATACGTGTGTTGCACCCATCCAGAAATCAGCACCGCATGTGTGGAGAGCCCATGTCCGTTCAAGCAAGAAGCCAGATCTCGTCCATTGCGCCATCGGGCGTGCGATCCCTGCTGATGATCGTCGCCGCCGACGGTGCCTGGGCGTGTACCACGCCGGCGTCGGTGTGCGAACGCGACAGCGCCGGTGCGTTTGCGCTGATCCGCTCGGAAGTACCTGCCACGGTCGTGGTCGATGCCTCGGCAGATTCCGCCGTGCGATCGGTGGCCGACAATTTCGCGGCCGACCTGCAACGGGTCGCCGGCCGCAGCAGTGGCGTGACTACCGATCTGGCAGGCGTCCACGGAACGGCCGTGATCGTTGGCACGCTCGGCCGGAGCCCGATCATCGATAGGCTCATCGCCGCCGGGAAAATCGACAGGCGCACCCCTGCTGCAGCGCTGGGAGGCGTACACGCAGATTGTCGTCGATCGCCCCACGCCGCAGATCGATCGGGCGCTTGTCATCGTCGGCGCCGATCGCCGTGGCGCAGTATTCGGTACCTACGATGTCTCAGAGAAGATTGGCGTGTCGCCGTGGTACTGGTTTGCCGACGTCGCAACGGCGCACCGGTCCAACCTGTTCATCACCCGCGGCAGCGTGTCCGATGCGCCGAAGGTGCGCTATCGCGGCTTCTTCATCAACGACGAAGACCCTGCCTTGAAGGGCTGGGCGATGAAGAAATGCGGTGGCGTCAATTCGGAGAGGTACGCGCATGTCTTCGAGCTGGGCCTTCGCATGAAGGCCAACTAACTGTGGCCGGCGATGTGGAGCAAGGCATTCAATGTCGATGATCCCAACAACATGGTGCTGGCCGATCAGATGGGCATCGTCATGGGTACCTCCCATCACGAGCCGATGATGCGCGCGCAGAAGGAGTGGCACCTCAAGAGCATCCCCAACAGCGGCGGTGCCTGGGACTACACAAGCAATGCCGCCAACTTGCGTGCCTTCCGGAAGGGCGGCATTGCGCGGCTGATGTCCAAGGGCGGCGGTCAGTGCTACGACAGCCTGGTGACCGTCGGCATGCGCGGCGATGGCGACGAACCGATGGCCGAGAGCACGGCCAGCCATTTGCTGGAAAAGTCGTGGCCGACCAGCGCGCCATCATTGCCGATGTCACGAAGGCACCGGCCGCGCAAACGCCGCAGGTGTGGGCGCTTTACAAGGAAGTGCAGGACTACTACGACCACGGAATGCAGGTTCCCGACGATGTCACGCTGCTGTTTTCCGACGACAACTGGGGCCAGATCCGCCGCCTTCCCGTCACCGACCTGCAGCGCGTCGGCGGTTATGGCGTGTACTACCACTTCGATTATGTGGGGGTGCCGCGCAACTACAAATGGATCAATACCAATCAGATCGAAAAGATCTGGCAGCAGATGGATCTGGCCTATCAGCGCGGCGCACGGCAACTGTGGGTAGTCAACGTCGGCGATATCAAACCGATGGAATATCCACTGAGCTTTTTCCTGAAGATGGCCTGGAATCCGGAAGCGATGACGCCCGGCGCACTTGCGGCGTATCCGCAGCAATGGGCGCAGGAATCGTTCGACGCGGCGCATGCCGCACGTATCGGAGAGCTGATCACCCGCTACAGCATGCTGGTTGCACGGAGAAAGCCGGAATTGGTCGATCGGGACAGCTTCGCCCTGGGCGAAGGTGCGCCAGCCAAGCTGGATGGCGGCGAGTTTGGCGCCATCGTTGCGCAATGGCAGGCGCTCGAGCAGCGCATGCTCGGCGTCAAGGCGAGTTTGCCGGCCGACCAGCAAGACGCCTATTACCAGCTGATCGAATACCCGATCGCGGCAGTGTCCAATCTTTACCAGCTCTATTACGCGGCTGCATGGAACAAGCGCCTGGCCGCACGCAACGATGCACGTGCCAACTATTTCGCCGACATGGTCGAAAACACCTTCGAGCGCGATAAGGCCCTGACACGGCGCTACCACGCAATCAACGGCGGCAAATGGGACGGCATGATGAACCAGGTCCACATGAGCTATGTGATCTGGAACGACCCGACCCAGCAGTCCATGCCCTCGATCAGCCGCGTTGGCGGCGATACGCCGCCCGACCGGATCGCCCGCTCCATCGCGTTCGCACCGCCTGCCCCGCAAACGCCAGGGGTAGTCTCGCTCGAAGCGCCCATGTTCTCGCGGGTCATCGCCAACAAGGGGCTGCAATGGACCGCGATCCCCGCGCTCGGGCGCACGCAAGGCGCCCTGGTCGCGCTGCCGCAGGGGCAGCCTGCCACCACGGCCGAAGACCGTGTCGCAGTCGAGTACGACGTGGTGGTCACCACGCCAGGCCCCGCAACGCTCGGCCTGTATCTTGCGCCCACGCTAGCTACGTCCAACCGCGGGCCACTCCGCCTCGGCGTCTCCATCGACGACGGTCCGGTGACCACCGTCAGTTCGGAGCTGCACCCGACCGGCGGGGCGCAGAACACGCCCGCCGAAAAAGCCTGGGCAACCGCGGTACGGGACAATGCGGTGTTCGTGTCGGCGCAGATGGGCACGGTGGCAAAGGGTCGGCACACGATCAAGGTCTTCCGGATCGACGACAACATCGTTCTGGAGAAGCTCGTGCTGAGCACCGTGCCGGTGCCTGTGTCCTATCTGGGGCCAGCGCCGACACGCTGACGCACACCCGCTGGAGGGCGTCCCGAGCGCGCTCCCGATGCTTTCATTGCCACCGCCCGCGCTGACACGGCGAGCGACCTGCGCGCTCACCTCAACCGGGCAGCCGTACCTCGACCCGATACACCTGCCCGCGCACGATGTTGCCAATGCGCTGCTCCGGACAGGGTTCGCCATCGACCAGCACTTCCATCGCGGTGCGGCCGGGCTTGCGCGTCAGCGTGACGTCGAAGTCGGCACCACGAAACTGGCGCTTGGCACGCGCGTGCGGCCAGTGCGACGGCAGCTGTGGACGGATCGCCAGCGCATCGCCCTGCCCCACCAGCCCGAACAAGCCCTCCAGCACGCAGCGATACACCCACGCCACCGTGCCGGTGTTGAACAGCTGGCTCGAACGCCCGGCTGTGCGCGGGTATTGATGCCACGCGCCTCGGTAGTAGTTGGGCAACGATACTGGCAGATGGCCGCGCTGCAGCACATCCTCGCGGGTTGGCCCCGGCAGCAATGCGCGCAGGATCTCCCAAGCGCGGTCGGCCTCGCCAATCTGGTACAGGCTGTACAAATAGAATGCCACCGCGTGGTTGTACACCGCACCGTTTTCCGCCGCACCCGGCCACTTCTGCGTCAGCCGCCCTACGTCGTCACGCATGTGCGTATAGGCCGGCGCCAGCATCACCGGGCCATACGGTGTGTGCAGCTGCGCGCGCACCGCCTCCAGCAGCGCCGCACGTTGCTGCGCATCGGCGGTGCCGGCCAGCAGCGCGAAACTCTGCGGATTGAGATAGATGCGCCCTTCCACATCGTCGGCAATGCCGAAGCGTACACCGTCGTCGGTGATGCCGCGCGCGTACCAGTTGCCGTCCCACAGCTCGCGGTTGGCATCGGCATTGACCGCGCCCACCGCCTCGCCAAACCTGTCCGCCTGTGCGCTGCGTCCGTGCGCAGCACAGATGTCCGCCCACAGGCGCACTGCATACGCGGTGGCCATGGTGAGCCAGCCGGACACACCCTTGCCGCGCCAGCCGACCATGTTCATCGGGTCGCACCAATCGCCCTGGGCGATGAAACTCAACCCACGTGCATCGCGCGCATCCAGCAGCCACTGCATGGCCGCATCCAGGCGCTCGGCCACGCTCAGGCGCTGCCCGTCATGGGTTTCCACGATCGCGTCCAGGATGCTGGTATCGCCGGTTTCGGCCAGATACGCGCTCAGGAAGATCGGCAACCACACGCAGTGGTCGGTATGCGGCACCTGGTTGATGTATTTGAGCTCGGCACCTTCTACCAGCAAGATGCCGTCCGGCATTGCGCCGCTGGGCTCCTGCTGCGACAGGGCATGCAGCAGCGACGCGCGTGCGGTGGCAGGCTGCAGGTAGGCCATGCCCATATGGTCCTGCAGATAATTGCGCGTCTGCGGATCGGTGGTCAGGCGATTGACGTCGCCGTGATAGAACACCTGGCGCGGCAACCAATGGTTGACCAGATTGTCCAGCGCCGCATCGGGTGTTGCGATCTGCACGCAGCCACGGCCGGCCTGCAGATAGTCCGCATACCCACGCGCCGCCTGGGCGAAGCCGGCTTCGGAGAGATAGCGCGCCCGCAATGCGGCAATTTCGGCGTCGTCCTTGGCCGGCCCGAATGCGAACCGATACACGCTGGCCGCATCGGCTTCCAGTGTCAGCCGGTATTGCAACGCTGCGGCCGGCGTTTCGTAATGCGCATCGTGGTTGCCCAGCTGCTCGGCCTGCACGGCCGATGGTGCGTGCAGGCCACCCTCGCCTTCGAATGCCATCTGCTGCGCCTCCCAGGCCACCGGCGTCTGCTCGTGCAGCAGGAAGGTGCAGTCCTTGAAATCGCGCTGGCGGAAGTAATCGTCCACCTTTTGATACGGCGCCACGCTACGGCAGACGATTGCACCCAAGCCCGGTTCGTAACCGCCGGATTGATGCATCCACGACATGTAGCCGACCGGGAAATAAGCATAAATGCTCAGCTTGCGCGCGCGCCCGGACAGGTTGTGCACACGACATTCCCACAGCTCCACCGCATCGTCGGTGGGTAGGGAAACGCACAACTCCACCACAACATCGTCATGGCGCACCCGCCAGCGCACATCGTGCTTGCCGGCAAAGAACTCGAACGCCTGCGGCTGCGCGCGCACCGGCTCATGCGGCACCGAATACAACGCGCCGGTGTCTTCAGTCCTTGAGATAGAAAAACCGCCCGGGATGATGCGCGTAGTAGGGCTGCTCCGGCATCATGAAATTGCGCGCTTCCAGCATCGGCGCATGCGCGTACTTCGATGGCTCCGGCTGCATGAACTGGCCGGTGGCATAACCGCGGCAGGTCAGCTGCACCATCATGCGGCGGTTCCACAAGAAGCAGCCGGCATTGGGCATTGCAGTGGGGCTGTAGAGCGCATAGCGCGCACCATCGGCGCTGGGCGCCATCAAGCTGGACAGCGCATCGGACGTGGCGGGAGGCGTTGCAGACACGGTCAGGGGTGCTCCGGTTCGTCGCGCTTGCGCGCGGCCAGTTCGTGCTGGATGCGGTTCAACAGCCCGTCGTCCAGCGGATAAAAACGCATGGTCCAGGCCGCCAGTAGCGCAACCGCACCAGGAATCACTGTCAGCAGCAGCACGATGCCGGTCAACGACCCGGTGGACTGCGCGGTGTTGGCGACATAGCCCATTGCAGCCAGCCCCCAGGCAATGCCGGCCGAGGCCAACGCCCCGCCGAGCTTTTGCGAAAACGTCGCAGCGGCGAACGTCATCGCCGTGGCACGGCGGCCGGTGCGCCATTCGGTGTAGTCGGCGCTGTCGGCATACATCGAAAACGCCAACGGCGATTTCGGCCCCAGCGCCAGGCCGATCAGCATGTTCAAGGCAAACACCGCCCACACCGCATGGGCAGGCACGAAAAACATCGCACAGCTCAGCAGGCCGACAAGCACCATCAGCCAGAACATCAGCTGGCGCTTGTCCCAGCGCCGCGTCAGCAGCGGCGTGATGGCCGCACCCACGCCCAAGGCCACCGAATAGCTGCCCAGAAACAGGCCGACCAGATCCGGGCGTTGTACGTAGTACTTGAGGTAGTACACGCCCGCACCGCCGCGCATGGTGATCGTGATGATCAACGACAGCACGAACAGTACGCACCACGGTTTGTTGTGCAGCACGTCGGCGATGTCGCGACGAATCGGTGTGCGTTGTTGCGGCGGCGGCTGCACGCGCTCGCGCGTGGTCGATGCCACGGTGACGAACAACGCCAGCGCCACCGCGCCGTACAGCATCATCGTGCGTTGCCATCCCAGCGCATCGTTGCCGTCGCCGAACCAGCGCACCAGGTCCATCGTGAAGTAGTTGACCAGCGTGGTCCCTGCGAACGCGCCGATGAAGCGCAGGCTGATCAGGCCGGTGCGCTGCTGGCTGTCGGCGGTGATCACGCCGGATAACGCCGAATACGGAATGCTCACCACCGTGTACGCCAGCATCATCACCAGGAAGGTGATCGTGGCCCACCACATGCGCCCATGTTGGTCCAGATCCGGCGTGGTGTAGGCAAGCACGCCGGCAGCGGCCATCGGCAGCGCGCCCCACAGCAGATACGGGCGGAACTTGCCAAGCCGACTACGCGTACGGTCGGCCAATGCGCCCATCGCCGGGTCGGCGATCGCATCGGCGATCTTGGTCAACAGGATCATGGTGCCGACTGCAGCCGCCGGCAGGTGCATGGTGTCGGTGTAGAAGATCAGCAAGAACGCCGAGATGTTGGCCCAGTACAGATTGAGGCCCAGATCGCCGGCGCCATAGCCCAGCTTTTCGCGCCAGCGCAGGCGCGCCGATGCAGGAGACGTTGCGGGCGATGACGTCATCAACACACCTTCAAATGCGTTGTACCCGGCCGAGCACGCCGTTACGCTGGGTGCCCGCGCACCTGGCGAGGAGCGCCGACGCTACACCACGCATCGGCTGCCGCCAACGTGAATCCATTCGAATGCCGAATCGATCCAGAGATATAACCTGACGTGATGAATACCGCCGCACATGCCACGCCCGCGTCCGCTTCGCCGCTTGCCATCGTGGTGATGGGCGTGTCGGGCAGCGGCAAGACCACCATTGCACAAGCGCTGGCAGCGCATTACCACTTCCGTTTTCTGGATGCCGACGACTACCACAGCGTGGCAGCACGCGCGCAGATGGCGGCCGGCCAACCGCTCACCGACGCGATGCGTCTGCCGTGGGTAGAACTGCTGTCGGCCACACTGCGCGATTGCGTGCAGGCCGGCGAATCGGTGGTGCTGGCCTTCTCCGGTTTGCGCAGCGCGCATCGCCAATTGCTGCGCAACAGCGGCGTGCCGATGCGCTTCGTGTTCCTGCATGCAGCCCCGCACGTGATCGCCGCGCGCCTGAGCACCCGCGCAGGCCACTTCATGCCACCTACGTTGCTCGACAGCCAGCTGCAGACGTTGGAGCGGCCGCTGGACGAAGCGGACGTGGTGTCGGTGGACGTGGATGCCAGCGTGCCTGCGGTTGTGCGGGATGCGATCGCACAGCTGGCAGCGATCGATGCCGCTACAGTGCAACATGCTTCACGCGCATCGGAACGCGTGTAAGCGGACCCGCAAGATGTGCGTGATGCGTGCGGTGCGTGCCGTCTAGGCCGTTATTGTGCGTTGTGCGTTGTGCGTTGTGCGTTGTGCGTCACGAGGCTGCCGCTTCCGTGCCGAGATGGGCAACCAAAGCGATAGCGCGACACGCAGACCGCAGTGCACAGAGGCGATGCACACAACCGCGTGGCACGAAACATCTGCTGTCGCGCTAGCTTACGCATCCAGCGCGCATCCACATAGCCGCACGTTGCGGCAGTGCCCGCACCAGCAACGCGCCATTCCCTTCTCCCGCCGGGAGAAGGTGCCCCGAAGGGGCGGATGAGGGTACGGCCCCACCTGCATCACTCATCTCGCCGCCTCCGCCCGCCGCACGATCGGCAACGCGCAGCGCAATCAGCCACAGTACCGAGCCCGCACGTCCACTCGCTACGTGCCGCAGGACGCCGCAATCGACCGCCGACTCGCGCACCTGGTTCTCGTCGCGCACCGCCTATCGCGCACTTCCATTGCAGCAAACACCCACCACACAAGGTAGCGCGAAATTTCCTGGTTACTTCACGCAAACCACCATCATCAGCGCCTCTTCGGCCAAGGCCGCACAATCATTTTTTCTATCGCAATCGCGCAAGTTAGTGATGAATCATCACGATTCGTGCGAATAGCGAACCGGTTGAACGCAAATTTTTCAAGCTGGTGGCGCCAGATGCAAACGGACCCGACCGCTGTCTGAATGCAGCGCCGCGCAGGTGTTGCGTGGTCACGTCAATCGTCCATCGTTCGTCAGCAGATCCGGGGGGGGATCCAACGCTTCCTTCCATCTAGGACATCCCGTGATGACCAATCCCAAACGCCGTTTGCGGTTTCGCAGTTTGACGCTCGTTCCTTGCCTGCTCGTCAGTGCCGTGGCTTTTGCGCAGTCTGGCGCCACCACCGCGCAACAGCCGGTATCGTCCCTGGATACCGAGGCATTCGCACGCTCCGGCCAAGTCTGGCGCAGCTTCGGTCAAGACCTCCCCTTCGCCAGCCCCAGCAACTGGACCACCGCCGGTGGCGGCTACTTGAATTCGCGTTTCGCACCGGGCGAGTGGAAGATCAATCGCACCACCGCCAAGACCCTCAAGCCGGCGTGGACCCTGACCACCACCGGTGATATCTCGGCCACGCCCAGCGTCGAAGGCGGCACCTTATATGTGCCCGATTGGGGTGGCACGCTGTACAGCGTGGACACGCAAACCGGTAAGCCCAACTGGCAAGCCAAGCTGTCCGATTACACCGGCAACGCCAACTCGGTGACGCGCAACACGCCGGCCATCAGCGCCAAGAGCATCATCGTGGGCGACCAGGTCGCCGGCACCTTGCTGGCGCTGGACAAGAAGACCGGCAAGCTGTTGTGGAAGACCACGGTGGAAGCCAACCCGCAGGCGCGCATCACCTCCTCGCCGGTCATCTACGGCAACCGCATCTACGTAGGCGTGTCATCCGGCGACTGGGGCAATCTGGCGGCCAACCACACCTTCAGTTTCCGCGGCAGCGTCGTGGCGGTGGATCTGAATACCGGCAAGAAGGTGTGGCAATTCTACACCGCGCCCGAGGGCTACACCGGCGCCTCGGTGTGGGGCCAGGTGGCCATCGATCCGATCAGCCGTCGCCTGTATTTCGGTACCGGCAACAACTACAACATTCCGCAGGGCGTGGGTAACTGCATCTCCAACGCGCGGTCCTATCGCGGCAGCGAACTCACCGTGCAGGATGAACTCAACTGCATGGCGCCGGACAACTACGTCGATTCGGTGATTTCGTTGAACCTGGATAACGGCAAACTGATCTGGGCCAACCGTGCACAGGGCTACGATGCCTGGAACCTGTCCTGCATCGTGGCGCCGACCAACGGTCTGTGCCCCAACACGCAGGCGACCAACCTGACCGGCCCGGATTACGACTTTGGCGGTGCGGGCGTGCAACTGTTTGCAGTGCCGCACAACGGCAAGTTGCAACAGTTGGTCGGTGCCGGTCAGAAGAGCGGCATCTACTGGGCCTTCGACGCCAAGACCGGCGCCAAGGTGTGGTCGACCCAGGTCGGCCCCGGCGGCACCACCGGCGGCGTGGAATGGGGTACCGCGTTCGACCCGTACAAGTCGCAGGTCTACGTGGCCATCAACAACAACTCCAACGCGACCTATACGCTGGGGCCGGCGAACGTGCAGACCCATAACGGCGGCTCGTGGGCCGCGCTGGACGCGGCGACCGGCAAGATCAAGTGGCAGGTCAAGGTACCCGGCATCAACCCGGTGAACCCGACCGTGCCGGCAGGCGGCCAGGGCTCGCTGACGGTCTCGCCAAACCTGCTGTACGCCGGCTCGATGGCGGGCAATATGGTCGCCTTGGACGCCGACACCGGTGCCACCGTGTGGAACTACAACGCCAGCGGCTCGGTGATCAGTTCGCCGGCCATCGTCAACGGCGCGTTGTACTGGGGCGCCGGCTACGGCCGCTTCAACTTCGGCACCGCGGCCACCGGCAGCCAGCTGATCAAGTTCGTGCCGGATAACGCAGCAGCCAAGTAAGCAGGATCCCCAGGACGGCAATTCCGCGTCCTGTTTGAAACACGGCACTGCCGCCTTCGGGCGGCAGTGCCTTTTCAGTGGCTGTTGTTGGACTCGGCATCCAGACGATGCGGCGCTGGGCTTGGCTCGCTCCGTGCAGCACCTGCAGCCACATGCCCGCGCGCTAAGCACAAAAGAGTGGCCAACAAAGCGTCACGAGCGGTTGTAAGTTGAGGATGGACAGTGCGCAACGACCGCTGCGTCCACGTGCTACACGCCACACCCAGCAGCGGATGCATCCGCCTGGTGGCTGCGCCGTCATGGTGTTCGCGGCTGCAAGTTCGCGGCTACAGCCGCGTGACCTGACATAACCGAATCTGCCCTGCTTCCAGGCCGTGCGCCTCGGCCGCACGCCGGCGCAGCGTGCGCACCAGCGCGACTGCGTCCAGCTCGCCATCGGCCGGTACGTCCACGCTATGCGCCAGTTGCCCCCACAGCACCGGCCGACCGTCGCAGTAGCCCTCGTAATCGGCGAAGTAATGCAGCTGGCGCCGCTCAGGTCCCGACGTGGACATCGCCCTGAATCTCCGTGCAGCCCAGATGTTCCAGCGCGATCTCCAGCCCCAGCAGATAGCTCTGCGCGCAGTACCCACGCACCGTGGCGATGCACTGCCCCAGACCATGCGGCAGGCAGCGTTCCGGGCGATCCACGCTGTCATCGTGCGTTTCGACATAGGGGTACGGCAGGTCTTTGAGCACGCGATGCAACCGCGCACTGTCAACGCAACTGCCCGGATCGATCAGCGCGATCTCCATGCGCGCCTGGCCGGCCACGCGCAGCGCATCCAGCAGTTCCTGTTCCGAGCCACAGGCACGCAATGCCACCGTCTTGCCCGCGTCCGCGGCACAGACCACCAATTGGCGAATGACGGCGCGCGGCAACGGCTGCGGCCCACGCACCAGCGGCATCGCCGCCTCCGGCCCACGCATGATCATGATCGACATGGCGGACTCCTCAGGCAGCAACGCGCAGTGGCGCGTGCATCGGCGGCAGACACCGTGCAGCAATGCCGAGCGACATCGCATATGCACGCGGCGCATCGTGTGGCGTGATCACCACCGCCAACGGCGCATGCTGCGCATGCAGCCACGGCTCCAGCTCCTGATCGGCATCGGTATGCAGCTCGATATACGGCGTGGGCAACGCGTCCACGGCTGCCCGCAAGGCCCGCGCGCAGCTGCGCTCGGACAACGGCAGATCGCCCGAATCCAGCAACACCAGCTCCACCTCGGCATCGCCACCGGCCGCATGCAATTCGGCAATCAAGCGATCCACATCGGCACACGCCAGCGTGCGCAACGCACGCCCGGCGCACGCGGGCAATGGCATCGGCATCAACGGCGCCGCATCAGCCTGGGGACCACGCAAAATCAGGATATACATCGTGTTCGGCTCAACGCACCACAGTGCGGGAGTGCCAAGGTAGGCCTGGCAGGCATAAAGGCGCTATTGGCGCGCCGCTGGGTGGGCATAAAGAGTGCGTAATGGCGCGCTTTCACCAGTAGAAACAATCCAACGCGCCACTGATGCCGCTGCGCAGCGCAGGTAAAGCAGATGCAAGCGGCGCAATCCTCCACCCATGCAACAAGAGCTGCACACAAGCGACAGCAGACGCCGCAGATGGACCAGCCGCTTGTGCCAACTGAGGTCGGGCCTACTTCTCCCGCCGCCAATTCACCGACCCCTTGGTCTCCACCGTGCTGGATTCGGCTTCAATATCGAACCCTCGGCTGAGCAGGTATTTCAGCGTCAGCACCGAGCCGCTGCCGACCATCGAGACACCGTAACCGACGTAGAGCTTGGGCGAGAGATATTTGCCGAAGCCCACCACCGAGCCGCCCAGGGTGCTGGATTGGCTGACGCCAGCGTCGTCCAGGCCGAGCTTGGCGCCGATCTGCGAGGCGATCAGGCTGCTGCCGGCCGACAGTGCCGCCGAAGCGGCGCTGACCTGTTGGGTTTCGTCGCTGCTGGCGGTGGACAGGCCGCGGCCGAGCACCAGGTACGAAAGCGCTTCGGATTGCGACATCGCCGGCTCCGACCAGACGTCAGCGCGCGGCGATTCGGCGCGGCCGCTGACGTCGATGCCGGCGGTGACGTCGCCGATCCTGCGTTCGGCGCGCAGGCTCACGCGCGGGTCGGACACGATGTTGTTGTTCCAGGTCAGCTGGCCGCGGCTGATGGTCAGATCCTGGCCATAGGCCTTGTAGCGGCCACGCACATCCAGCCCGCCGTTGGCGATCATTTCGCGGCCCGGGCGGGCGCGGATCTGCATCTGCCCGCTCAGCCCGCCCTTGAGGCCGAAGCCGCTCATGTTGACCTTGTCGCCGAGCACGATGGCCAGGTCCATATCCAGTGGCGAGGCCGGGGTTTGTTCGGGGTCCACCGGATCCAGTACCACCACGTCTTCGGACACCGAGGTGCCACGGTCCAGGCGTTCCAGGTCGATATCCGCTTCGGGCACGGTGACCTTGCCGCGCAACTGCATGGTGTTGTCGGTAATGCCGAACTGCATGTCCGGGTTGGCGATGATGCGCAGCTCGCTGGTGTTGTAGGCCAGCACGTTGTCGCCGCGGATATTGAGCAGCAGCGGCTTGCTGGTACCGAACCACGACAATCCGCCATCGACGGTGAGCGTGCCGGGACCGGACTTGGCCGAAGCGGTGATCTTGGCCGAGCCATCCGGCAGCGCGTCGAAGCGGCCCTTGCCCTCGCTCAGCGTCAAACCCATCGACGGGTATTCGGCAGTGAAATCGCTCAAGGTGGCATCGCCGCCGAGCAGCGGTTTGTCGCGGGTGCCGCGCAGGCTCACGTGGCCTTCGACCAACCCCTTCGGCCGCACCACGTCGGCAATCACCAGTTCCAGCCAGTACAGCCGCGACATATTCAGATACAGCTCGCCGTTGAGCGGTGCGTACGCATCCCAGCCGGTGTTGAACTTGGCGTCGACAAAGCCCGCGCCCTGGAAGCCGATACCCAGCTTGGCCTGGATCTGTTGCTGGGTGAAATCGGCCTGCATGCTGAATTGGTCGTAGCGCAGCAACTCGCCGCGATTGGGATTGCCGGCCACTGCCGCATAACGGGTTTCGCCCAGGCGAATGCCGCCTTCGGGCGAAGCAATGCGCAGGCTGCCTTCCCACGCGTTGCCGCGCGGCTTGAAGCTGCCGTCCAGCGACAGCTCGCCACGCAGGTAGATCTGCCGGCCTTCCTGTTTGGGCAGCCACGGCTGCACCAGCGACAGCGGCAATGCATCGCCGTGCACCACCATGCCCTCGCGCGGCCAGTTGGCGCTGGCGCACAGCGCGCCACCGGTGGCCGCGCCCAGGCAGGTGTCGGACAGGGTGAAGGCCGCGCCGTCGGTGCTGAACTGCGCCGGCTGACGCAGTGCCCAGGCATCCCCCTTGGCCGGTACGATCCGCAGCGTGACGACCTGACCCTGCCAGCACTCGCCGTTGCGCCGCACATCGCCCTGCAGGGCAACGCTGGCCATGCTGTTGGCGATGTCGGCATCCAGCCGCAAGGCTTCCACCGCGCCACGCGCCTGCACGCGCACGCTGTCGAGCACTGCACCGGCTTCGATGCCGGTGCCTTGCAATATCAGTTGGCCATCGCTGCCGCGCCACGGCAGCCGTCCACGCAGGCTGAGGCTCTGGGCGCTATAGGTGTCCCAACGCAGCCCGTTGCCGGCAATGTCGGCGGTGATGTCCGGCGCATCGCGCTTGCCGCTGACCTGCAGTTGCCCACGCACCACGCCGGTGGCACCGGGCATGACATCGTCCAGCTGCAACGGCTGCAACTGCGCAGCGATATCGAGCTGGTCGCCCACCTTGCCCTTGGCGGTGATGCGGCTATTGCCCATCGCCAGTTGCAGCTCGCCTTCGCCCTGTTCGCCGCGCAACGCGAACTTGCCGTTGGCCGACAGCGCGCGTTGACGCAGCTGGCCGGCCAGGCTGGGAATGTCCGCAGTGGCCTCGAACCCCGGCGAAACGCCGCCAACAGGTGCCGGCAATTGGAGACCCTTGGACGCGATCTTGCCGGACAGGTTGCCGTTCCAGCCCGGCGCGAAATAGCCCGGGTCGAACTTGGCCAGTTGCGCGCTGACATCCCATTGCAGCTCCGGCCCCCAGCCCACTTCACCGCTAAGGTCCAGCGAGCCGCCGGGCGTTTTCGCCCGCACCTGCTTGAGCTGCGCACGTTGGTCGTTGCCGCGGCTGTCGAACACTAGTTCGGCCTGCTGCCCGTCGCGCTCGACGGTAGCGCGGCCGATCGCGGCCCACGCCCGCAAGGTGCCGGCCACGCCCAGGCGTGCGTCTTTCAACTCCACCGGCACCAGCGGGGCGTCCGGCGTGGCCGGATCCGCGGCCGGGGTGAAGCGCAGGCCGCTGGCGTTGACCGCAAACCGGAAACTCGGATTCTGGGTATCGCGGAAATCGGCGGTGCCGCGCAGTTGCGTGCGGCCTTCGAAGGTGTCGATCACCAACGGTTCGACGGTGAGGACTTGCTCGGCCAGGCGAACATGCGAGGGCTGCAGCGTGGCGCTCAGCTCTCCTTGCTTGATGCTGCCGTGCAGATCGGCCTTGCCGCCCTTGCCGGATGCTTGCAGGTTCAGCGCGATCGGCGTGGCAGGCGGATTGGCTTGCCCCTCCGCGGCCGGAATCAACAGCGAGGTATCCAGTGCTTCGGTCACCGCCTTGAACGCCCAGGTCGGGTCGTCGCGGCCGGTGAACACCAGGCTGGCCTGCAGCGGCGCCGGCGCCCGGCCGGCGATGGCCACTTCCATCTTGTCCAGATCCCCGCGTGCCACCAGCCCCACGCTGGCCGGGGTGCGCCCGCGTGCGGCCGGTAGCACTGCAGTGGCGGTCAGGTCGGCGCGGTAGTCGTCGTTGGGCAGGTAATCGCCGTGCAGGCGGAAGTCGCCCATGTCGGTGTCGATCACCAGATCGCGCGTGCGCAGCTCGCCGGTGGCCACCTCGAGCCCGCCCTGCACCTTGTGCAGCACGATCATCGGCTGCTGCAGCTGGGTGATGCGCAGGTTCTGCACATCGATCTTGTCGGCCTGGATCGCCAGGGGTACGTTGATCTGCGGCAGCGACTCGGGCCAGCTGGGCAGGGTGAACGGTTCCTCGCTCTTGCCCAGATTCAACGTGGCGTTACTGACCTGCACCGCATCCAGCTGCAGCTTGCGCCCCAGCAGCGGGCGCAGGTCCGGCTCCAGATACACGCGCTCTGCAGTGAAGTGGATGTCCTGATAATGGAAATCCACATCGCGCAAGGTCAGCGGGCCGGCGACCGGGCCTTCGACCTTACCGTAGGTAAAGGTGGCGCCCACCGGCAGGCGCGCCACAACCTGCGCCAGCAACACATCGCGCCCGGCCACGGTCTGCAGCAGCCAATAGATCGCGATCAAGGCCAGCAGCACCAGCCCGAGCACGGTCAGGCCCGAGCCCACCCAGAACCGGCGCCGGCGATAGAAGCGCGGACGCGCTGCGGCCGGCGGCGTTGGTGAGGGTGCGCTCACAGGTTGGCCCCGATATCGATGTAGAGCTGAAACTGCGAGTCGGGGTCGTTCAAGCCATGCGCGATATCCACGCGCACCGGGCCCACCGGCGAGCGCCAACGCAAGCCAAAGCCAACACCGGTGTGCCAGTCAGGCCGGTCATCGAAGGCGCTGCCGCCATCGACGAACACCGCTATGCCCCAGGGGCCGCCCTTGAGGTAATGCTCGTACTCGGCACTGGCGGTGACCACGTTCTTGGCACCCAGCGCGAATTCGTCAGGCTTGGGCGTGCGCGGGCCGACCTCGCGGAACGCATAACCGCGGATGCTGTTCGCGCCACCGGCGAAGAAGCGCAGGCTCGGCGGCATCGCCACCAGATCGCTGGTCCAGGTGGTGCCGCCTTCGCCACGCAGGATCAACCGGCTGTTGTCGCCGGCGCCCAGAAACCAGCGTAGCTGGCCATACAGCTGGCCGAAGTTGGTGTCCGAGCCGGCACCTTCGGCGCCGCCACGGATAAACATCTGCGCCGACACGCCACTGCGCGGAAACAGCCGGTCGTCGACGTTGACGTAGTTGGCCTGCAACTGCGGATAGATCAGGGTGGAAGTCTCGTACACCGCGCCTTCGAAATCGTCGCCGCTGCTGAACCGCCAACGCTCGCGCAAGGCGTTGATCGAGGCGATCGCGCTCCAGCGCTCGTTGATCTGGCCGCTGCGGCTGCCGGTGAGTTTGACGTTGCGCAGATCGATGTACTCGGTCTGCTCGTCGTACAGCCGCGCCGAGGCGGTGTACCAGCCATCCAGCCAACGGAACGCCGGCACGCGGTAGCTGGTGGTCAGGCTCTTGCGTTTCTGCGCATAGTCCAACTGCGTGTCCATCTTGTGGCCACGCGCATTGACGTAACGCCGCTCGAGCCCGCCGCGCACACCGGCGCCGCTTTCGCTGCCGTAGCTCAGACCGGCGGTATAGATGGTGCGCTTGGCACGGGTCAACTTGACGTCTATCGGCACACGGCCCTGGTCGTCGGCCTCCTCCGGCTTGGGCTGGATGTCGATGGTGCTGAAGTAATCGAGCTTGGTCAGCGACTCGCGCAGGCGATCCAGCTTGCCTTCGTGGTAATAACTGCCTTCGTCCCAGTAGACCAGCGGATCGAACAGGCCCTCGCGAAAGTAGTCGTAGTCGAAACGCACCTTGCCCATATCGTAGCGACGGCCGCTGTCCCAGCTCAGGTCGATATCGGCCGCATGCTCGGCGCGCGTGATCGCAACGCGGCGCTGGGTGAAGTCGGCATCGAAATAGCCACGCTCGGCCAGGCGACGCGTGATGCGCACCTTGCTGGCTTCGTACTCGGGATGACTGAACACCTGCCCCGGACGCGGCTCGAAACGCTTGAGGTCTTCGCCAAGATAGCGATCGTCCTCTGCCCAGCCAGTCAGGGCGATATGCGAGTTCCGCACGCGCACCGGTTCGCCACGCTGCACGGTGATCACCACCGTGAGGCGATCGCCATTGCGCGGGGCGGCAATGTCGATGGTGGGGCTGTAGTAACCGAATGGCTCCAATGCCTCACGCGTTTGCCGTTCGGCTTGCGCCAGCAGGTACTCCAGACGCGACTCGCCCTGGTCCTTGCCAACGGCCTCATACAGAGACAGCGATACCTCGATGTTCTCGATCATCTCCGCATCGTCGCGAGCATCCAGCCCCTTGATCTCGATCTTGTCGATCGTTCCGCGGGCCAGCACCGGCAGGGGCAACAGGACGACGCAGAACAAGGAAAGAGCAAACGCGACTTTGAGCATCGAGCAAGAATACCTAGCGCCTGTGTGAAGACACAAAAAACCTTAGACGAGCGTGACTGTACTGGGTAAAGTCGGGTCCGCCGTTAACGTTTTGTTGACGACGCCGCGATGCGGCGCTCCCCGATCGCCGCATTCCCCCGTGTTGAATGGCTTGGAGAGAGGTCTTCATGAAGCGTGATGTATTGGTCGCTGCGATCTACGCAGTGCTCGCGATGCCGGCATTGGCACTCGCCCAGGATCAAGACCAGGGACCGGTCACGCAATTGAACAAAGTCACTGTTACCGGCTCGTTGATTCCGAGGTCGCAGATCGAGACTGCGACGCCGGTCATGAGCATCAGCGCGCAGGAGATCCAGGCGCGTGGCTTCAAGGACGTCTACGACGTCCTACGTTCGCAGCCGATGGCCACCGGCACCGTGCAGGATAGTCAGTTATCGAACGGCTTTACCCCTGGCGCCAAGTCGATCAGCCTGCTGAGCCTGGATCCGGGCTTTACCCTGGTGCTGATCGACGGCCGGCCGATGGCCGACTACCCGCTGCTGTACAACGGCCAGAGCAACTTCGTCGACCTAGCCAGCATCCCGGTCGGCATGGTCGAACGCATCGACGTGGCACCGGGCAACCAGTCCTCGATCTATGGCTCGGCCGCGATCGCCGGCGTGGTCAACATCATCCTGAAGAAGCGCATGGATGGCGTGCAGATGAGCTTCCGCATGGGCACCTACGACGGCGGCGGCGGTAACAACCAGCGCTTCGAGCTCACCGGCGGCAACACCGTCGGCGGTGCCGACATCGTCTGGGGTCTGCAGCTCAACAACCAGGACCCGATCTACGGCTTCCAGCGCCGCAATTTCGACTCCACCAACGACAGTCCGGACCCGGACTATCGCTACGGATCGTTTATCGCCTGGCATGGCATCAGCGGCAACCCACCCACCTATGTGGATCCGGGCGCGGACAACTGCGCTGCGCTCGGCGCCTTGTTCAATCACTCCGTTAGCCTGGAGACGCGTCCCGACCGCGGCAACTATTGCAGCAGCCGTACCGCCCCCGGCTATTCCAGCATCCTCAACAAGGAACGCAGCGCCAACGGCTACGCCAACCTGCGCTATGCGTTCAACGACAATGCGGAGCTGTACGCCACGCTGCTGCTCAACCGCACCAAGGTCGAGGTCAAAAGCGGATCGCCGTTTTGGCAATCCTCGGCCGACACCGGCGGCTATTTCTATAACCAGAACACCCAGCAACTGGAGTCTTATCAGCGCATCTTTGCGCCCGAGGAAACCGGCAATCTGGATTTCAATAACAATCGTCAGACCACCGATTCGTACAACATCGCGGTCGGCGTGAAAGGCGGCGTGGGCAGCAGCAACTGGACCTACGATGCCTACTATGCGCGTTCGGAGTACCGCATCGACAGCCGCCAGCAGTGGCCGCTCGGCGATAAGATCGAAGAGTTCTTCCGCGAGCAGTTCCTGGGGCAGCCGCTGGGCGACAACAGCGGCTACCCGATCTATGCGCCCAACGATGCCAACTTCTATCGCCCGTTGACGCCGGCGCAGTACCGCAGCTTCAACGACGAGATCCGCACCAAGTCGCGCACCTGGACGCAGAACGTCAACCTGCAACTGACCAATACCGATCTGTTCGACCTGCCGGCCGGTGGCGTCGGTGTTGCCGGGGTGCTGCAGGCTGGCAACCAGTACTGGAACAACCCGACCGATCCACGGGTGATCGCTGGCGACTTCTACGAGCTGACCGGCACCCAGGGCAGCGGCAAGCGCGACAACTGGGCGGCGGCGTTCGAGACGCGCATTCCGATCCTGTCTACCCTGACCGCCAATCTGTCCGGCCGCTACGACGACTACAAGAACCAGGGCGGCGGCAGCGACTCCCGCTTCACCTACAGGGCCGCCTTGGAGTTCCGCCCGGTCGATTCGCTGCTGCTGCGCGGCAACTACGCGACCGCGTTCAAGGCGCCGGACATGGCCTATACCTTTGCCGGCGATACCGGGTTCTACACGGGCGTGAACGACTACTACCGCTGCGCGCTCGAGGAGCCCAACAAGCCCATCGTCGATTGCAGCTATTCCGGGGTCACCATCGCCGGCCGACGGATCGGTAACCCGGATCTGAAATCGATCACCGCCAAGTCCTGGGGCTATGGCGTGGTGTGGTCGCCGAGCACGGACTTCAGCGCCGGCGCCGACTACTACCACATCAACATCAAGCAGGAAGTCAGCGATCTCAGTACCGACAACCTGCTGCGAACCGAGTCGGCCTGCCGCCTGGGAAGCCTGGACATCACCTCGCCCACCTGCGTGGACGCCTTGTCGCGTATCGACCGTACCGGGCCCGATGCGCCGGTGCCCAACCGCTTGATCAGCATCCGCGTCAACCCGATCAATATCTCCGTCGAGGAGGTCTCCGGCATGCTGGCCAATGTCAGCTATCGCTGGAACACCGGATCTTGGGGCTCGTTCTCCGCCGATGCGCATTACAACCTCACACTCAAGCACAAAAGCCAGCAATACCCGCAGGATCCGGTCATCAACCTGCTCAGCAACCCGTTCTATTCGTCGGAATTCCGCAGCATCGGCAACGCATCGCTGACCTGGCAGAAGGATGCCTGGACCACCACGCTGTTCGGCACACGCTATGGCCGCACACCGAACTACGCCGCCCAGATCAGCGACGCCGGCTATGCGACGCAGGGTGCCGGCAAGGTCGGGCCATGGACGACCTTCAATGCGACGGTGGACTATGCGGTCAACAAGGATGTGTCGCTGACAGCAACGGTCAACAACCTCGCCAATACCCGCCCGCCGCGCGACAGGACGTCGATTTACTACCCGTACTACAACATCTTCAACTACACCGGCTATGGCCGCGAGTACATGCTGGAGTTGAACTGGCGTTTCGGCGCCAACTAAGTCCTGACATGCACCACGCTGCGGCCGCCGTCATGGCGGCCGCAGCGGTTCGCATACGATCAGTCCTCGACCAGTGCGCCCAGCGCCTGCCGCAGCGGTTCCAGCTGGACGGCATAGCGCCGCCAGGCATCCACGGTACGACTATGCACGCCTTCGCGGACCTGCACGCTGCTCAAGGTGGCCGCTGGATCGGTATTGCGGGTGATGTCGCTCTGCCCGGTCGCCATCGGCAGGCCGCAGTGCGCCATCAGCCCACGCAAGACGGTTTCCGGCGCTTGCACCATCTGCGCATAGTCGATGTCGATCACCCGCCCCGGTAGTGCCGCGCGCCATTGCGCCATCAGGGCGTGGTAGGCGCGATAGTGACGTGCCAGTGTGTCCAGGTCGTAGCTATAGGCATAGGCATCGCCGAACAGCGCGCGGTAGTTGGAAAAGCACACCGCCATCGGCTCGCGCACCAGATGCACGATCAGCGCGCCCGGCAAGGCCCGCGCGATCGGCCCGATCAGCGCCGCATGGCTAGGCAGCTTGTCGATGTACCACCGCGCCTGGCCAGCACGCCATTGGGTTTGCTGCAGATAGCGCGCGCCGACTTCGGCGTAGTCCAGCTGCGGTAACGCCTGCAGCAAGCGGGCATCGAGCAGGCTGCGGCCGGCCTGGTCGGCGGCCCAGCGCAGTTGCTGGCCGAAGTCGTTGAGTTCCCCGGCCGAGACGATCTGCGGATGATTGCCCAGCATGCGTTCCAACACCGTGGTGCCCGAGCGCGGCAGGCCCAGCACGAAAATCGGTTGCGGACCTTGCGCTGGTGGCGCCTGATCGGCGGATGCGAACACCTGTTGCTCGGCCAGTGCACCCATCTGCGCGTACAGCGCCGCCTCGGCCTCGGCATCGTGGCGCAAGCGCGCATGCATCACCGCATTGCCATGCTGCAGCGCCTGCCAGGCCGCCTCGGTCTGGCCCAGGTCTTCCAGCTCCTTGTACAGCGCGAACGCCAGCCCGGCACGCTCCTCGCTGCCAGGCGCGGCCAGTTGCAGTTGCCGTTGCAGCGGCGCGACATGGTTGGCGTCCGCACGCTGGCGCCGCAGCCGCGCGCGCATCAACGCCGCACGGCCATAGCCCGGTGCATGCGCCAGCACCGCGTCCAGGTCCTGTGCCGCGTCTTCCAGCCGGCCATTGAATTGCAGCTGCACGGCGAGCAGATAACGAAAGTCCGGCCCATCGCATCCGCAGGCCCGCGCACGCTGCAGTATCGCCAGTGCCTCGGCATGCTCGCCCAGCGCCTGGTGCAGCTGCGCCAATGCCACCAGCGTCGTGCCATCGCTGCATTGCGCCAACGAGGCATGCCGCAGCAGCGCGTGCAGGGCGTGGTGTTCGCCCACCCGCAGCAGCGCCTGCGCCAGCCGGCAGCGCAGCGCGACGTCGTCGCCCAGATGCGCGCTGGCCTGCTGCAGCAGCGCCACCGCCTCGCGCAGCTGTCCGTTCGCCAGCACGGTGCCGGCAAGCAGGATGAACGCCATGACGTGATCGGGTTGCACCGCCAATAGCGCCTGCAACGCCGCCGCCGCCGCCGGCAGGTCGCGCCGCGCCAGCGCGGCCTGAGCGCTTTGCCAGTGCACTGCGCCGGCGGAGGCGTCCATCAGTTGGACAGATGCTCGATGGCGGCCACGCTGCCGAGGCGTTCGCCGAGCTTGTTGAGCAGCGCCAGTCGGTTGGCGCGCAGTTGCGCGTCCTCGGCGTTGACCATCACGCCGTCGAAGAAGGCATCGACCTGCGGCCGCAGGCGGGCCAGGCGCGCGAGCACGGCGACGTAGTCCTTGTGATGCAGGCTGGCGCCGGTATCGCCGATGGCCGCTTCCACCGCTTCGGCCAGGGCTTCTTCGGCCGGTTCGCGCAGCAAAGTAGTATCGATGTCGCCGGGGATGGTGACCTCGGCCTTGCGCAGGATATTGCGGATGCGCTTGTTGGCCGCCGCCAGCGCTTCGGCTTCGGGCAGCTGGGCGAAGATGCCGATCGCTTCGATGCGGCGGTCGAAGTCGTAGAGGGATGCGGGCTTCAGTTCGGCGACCGCATTGAAGTGGCTTGCCGGCACGCCTTTATCGGCGTAGTAGCCGCGCAGGCGGTCGAGGATGAAAGTGTAGATCTCCATGTCGATCTCAGGCGTCTCCGACCTGAGGATGCGCAATGCGCGGATCTGGAGTTTCTCCAAACGCTCCGTATCGACGCCGTTCGTCCGATTCAGATAATCGGCCTCATCCTCGACGAGCTTGACGAAGAAGCCAAGGCTTTCCAATCGCGCCGCTGCAGGTTGCGCAGCCAGGAGGATCAACGATTTCAGGATCCATTCTTCGAGAGTGAGCTCGAACCCCGACTCAATCATCGTCCGCGCCAACCCCAGCGCATTGCGCCGCAGCGCAAACGGGTCCTTGTTGCCGGTCGGCCTCAATCCAGCCGCAAACCCACCTGCCAGGGTATCCAGCCGCTCGGCGATCGCCAGCACCTTGCCCAACGGCGACAGCGCGATGCCGTCGCCGGCAAAGCGCGGCTGGTAGGCCTCGTCGATCGCCAGGGCGATTTCGCCAGGCTCGCCGGCAGCGTTGGCGTAATGCCGTCCTGCAATGCCCTGCAGCTCGGGAAACTCGTTGACCATGCGCGACTGCAGGTCGTTCTTGGCCAGCGACGCGGCGCGCCGCGCCTGCACCGGATCGGCACCGACTTGCGGCGCGATCGCTTCGGCCAGCGCCGCCACGCGCGCGACCTTGTCGGCCACCGTGCCCAGCTTGGCCTGGTAGGTCACCGTGCGCAGGCCCTCGCCCATCGCGTCCAGCCCCTGCTTAAGGTCTTCGTCGAAGAAGAACTTGGCATCGGCAAAACGCGGACGGATCACGCGCTCGTAGCCCTTGGCCACTTCGGCCACATCTCTGGATTCGATATTGGCGATGCCGATGAACTGCTCGGTCAACTTGCCACCATCATCGAGCACCGGGAAGAACTTCTGGTTGATTTCCATCGTTTCGATCAGCGCTTCATGCGGTACCGCGAGGAAATCGCGCTCGAAACTGCACAGCACCGCCGACGGCCATTCGACCAGGTTCACTACCTGCTCCAGGTTGTCGTCGGTGATGCGCGCGCTGCCGCCGGCGCGGGAAGCGGCGGCCTCGACTTCGGCGACGATGCGCGCGCGGCGCTGGCGCGGATCCACCAGCACCTTGGCCGCGCGTAGCGATTCGACGTAGTCGCCGGGCTGGCTCAGCCACACGGTCTTGTCGTGCAGGAAACGGTGACCACGGCTCATGCGGTCGGCGCGCAGGCCGAACAGTTCTGCATCCACGATGTCCTTGCCGTGCAGCAGCACCAGCCAGTGCACCGGGCGGGCGAAGGCGTGGGTGTGATCGCCCCAGCGCATCGGCTTGGGGATGGGCATGGCGGCGATCGCCTCGCGCAGGATCTCCGGCAGCAGCGCGGCGGTGCGCGCGCCCGCGGTCACTGCGCGGTGGACAAAGCGCTCGCCCTTGGCATCGCTGGTGCGCTCCAGCGCGGTCCAGTCGATACCAGCCTTGGCGGCGAAGCCGGCCAACGCCTTGGTCGGTTGGCCGTTGGCATCCAGCGCGATGTTGAGATACGGCCCCAACACTTCCGAGCGTTGCTCGGGCTGTTCGCTGGCCACGCCCGGCAGCAACACCGCCAGCCGGCGTGGGGTGGACAGCGGCACGGCGTCGCCGCGCTCGACCGCAATGCCGCGCTTTTCCAGCCCAGCCAGCACGCCATCGAAAAAGGCCTGCGCTAGACACGGCAGCGCCTTGACCGGCAGCTCTTCGGTACCCAGTTCGATCAGCAGGGGAAGTTGTTCGCTCATGTCAGGTGGACCTTGCTTGTGTTCCTTCTGCCGTCGACGGGCGAAGGTGGCTGGAGAATGTCCTTCTCCTGCATGCGGGAGAAGGTGGCGCGCAGCGCCGGATGAGGGTTTTGGCAGAGCAGCGGAGATATGTTCCCCCCCATCCGCCCTGTGGGCACCTTCCCCCGCCAGCGGGGGAAGGCAACAGCATCAGCCTTTGACGCCAGGAAACCCCAGCTTCTCGCGCTGCGCGTGATAGGCCTGCGCCACCGCCTGCGCCAGCGCACGCACGCGCAGGATGTAGCGCTGGCGCTCGGTGACGCTGATCGCACGGCGCGCATCCAGCAGGTTGAAGGCGTGGCTGGCCTTGGTGACCTGCTCGTACGCCGGCAGCGGCAGGCCAACCTCGACCAATTGCTTGGCTTCGGCTTCGCAAGCGTCGAAGCGATGGAACAGCTCGGCCACATTGGCGTGTTCGAAGTTGTAGGTGCTCTGCTCCACCTCGTTCTGGTGGTACACATCGCCGTACGTCACTGCCGCCCCGTCCGGGCCGTAGGTCCACACCAGCTCGTAGACGTTGTCGCAGCTTTGCAGGTACATGCACAGCCGTTCCAGGCCGTAGGTGATCTCGCCCAGCACCGGTTTGCACTCCAGGCCGCCAGCCTGCTGGAAGTAGGTGAATTGGGTGACTTCCATGCCGTTGAGCCAGACCTCCCAGCCCAGGCCCCAGGCCCCGAGCGTGGGCGATTCCCAATTGTCTTCGACAAAGCGCAGGTCGTGCACCAACGGGGCGATGCCCAACGCCTTCAACGAGCCCAGGTACAGGTCCTGGATGTTGTCCGGGTTGGGCTTCATCGCCACCTGGTACTGGTAATAACGCTGCAGGCGATTGGGATTTTCGCCATAGCGGCCATCGGTGGGGCGGCGCGAAGGCTGCACATAGGCCGCATTCCACGGCTCCGGTCCCAGCGCGCGCAGGAACGTGGCCGGATGGAACGTGCCCGCGCCCACTTCCAGGTCCAGCGGCTGGATCAGCACGCAGCCTTGCTCGGCCCAGTACTGGTTGAGGGTCTGGATCAGGCCCTGGAAAGTGATTGGAACGCGCCGGGAATCGGACATGCAGCAAAGGCCGTACGGAAGGGGTGCGCTAGTATACCGGCCAACCCGCGGCGCTTTGCCGCGCAGCACCGCTGCTGGGGAAGAACACGCATGGAAAAGCGGCGCACCGCCGATCCGGATAACGCCGTGGCCCTGCTGCCGCGCGGCCGGCTGATGTTCGACCCGGTGGCCGCGGCCCTGCTGGCCGACGGCATGGTGGTGCCGCACGAACACGAGCGCGTGCAGTTTTCCGCCAGCGGCGCGCGCACCGCCAGCGATGTGCATCCGCTGGTGCTGCTGGCCAATCTGAAATTGCATGCCGCCCAGCCGCCGGCCGGCGAGCTGGGCCTAGAACGGCTGACCGAATGGCTGGCCACCCGCACCGGGCTGCGCTATTTGCGTATCGACCCCACCCGCATCGATGTGGCCGCCGTCACTGGCGTGGTCTCGCATGCCTATGCGCGACGCCATCGCATCCTGCCGCTGGCGCTGGATGCCGAGCGCGTGCTGATCGCCACCAGCGAGCCGCTGGCGCTGGAGTGGCTGGCCGACGTGCAGCACTTGAGCCGGCGCCGTATCGAGCTGGCGCTGATCAACCCGCTGGATCTGCATCGCTACACGATGGAGTTCTTCGGCGTCACCCAGTCGGTGCGTGGCGCGCGCAGCGATGCCCGCAGCACCGAACCCAACGCCGGCCTGCCCAGCTTCGAGCAACTGGTGGAACTGGGCCACGCCGGCGACGTCAATGCCGACGACCACCATATCGTGCACATCGTCGACTGGCTGCTGCAATACGCCTACGAGCAGCGCGCCAGCGATATCCATCTGGAGCCGCGGCGCGAGGCCGGGCGCATGCGCTTCCGCATCGACGGGTTACTGCACAAGGTGCTGGAAGTACCGCCCTCGGTGATGACGGCCGTGGTCAGCCGCATCAAGGTGCTCGGGCGCATGGATCTGGCCGAACGCCGCCGCCCGCAGGACGGCCGCATCAAGACCCGCTCGCCGGGCGGGCGCGAGGTGGAAATGCGCCTGTCCACGATGCCCACCGCGTTCGGCGAAAAGTGCGTGATGCGCATCTTCGACCCGGATTCGGCATTCAAGAGCATCGAGCAGCTCGGCTTCAGCCCCGAAGAAGCCACCGGCTGGAGCGCGCTGGTCGAGCGCCCGCACGGCATCGTGCTGGTCACCGGCCCCACCGGCTCGGGCAAGACCACCACGCTGTACTCCACGCTCAAGCGCCTGGCCACGCCGGACGTCAACGTGTGCAGCGTGGAAGACCCGATCGAAATGATTGCGCCGGAATTCAACCAGATGCAGGTGCAGCAGAACATCGACCTGGATTTTGCCAGCGGCGTGCGCACGCTGCTGCGTCAGGACCCGGACATCATCATGATCGGCGAAATCCGCGACCTGGAAACCGCGCAGATGGCGGTACAGGCCTCGCTCACCGGGCATCTGGTGCTGTCCACGCTGCACACCAACGATGCCGCATCGGCGATCACCCGCCTGCTCGATCTGGGCGTGCCGCATTACCTGGTGGCCTCTACCCTAAACGGCGTGCTGGCGCAGCGGCTGGTGCGCACGTTGTGCGTGCACTGCAAACGCCCGCACACGCTCAGCGACGCCGACTGGGCGGCCATCCGCGAGCCCGGCGAAGCGCTGCCGGAGGTGCTCAACGTGCACGCCCCTGTCGGTTGCCTGGAATGCCGTCGCACCGGTTACCTGGGCCGGGTGGGCCTGTACGAACTGCTGCCGGTCACCCCGCGCCTGCGTACCCTGATCCGCCCGGACACGGAACTTGCCAGCTTCAGCCAAGCTGCCCGCGGCGAAGGCCCGCGCACGCTGCGCCGCACCGGCCTGGAGAAGGTCGCCGCCGGGCTGACCACCATCGAGGAAGTGCTTTCGGTGCTGCCGCCGCGGGAGTAAGCCAATCCTCCGTCCTGGTGAGCACGCCGCTTGGGCGTGGTTGGCAGCCGGCACGCGCGTGCATGATCGGCGGGAGGATTCTCGACGCCGCAAGGCATCGAGGGCCGACAGGGATCGGAAAAAAACTCTCTGTCTGACAGCGAGACCGATCCCTGCCGATCGCTTGTTTCGCTCAGGCACGCCAGGCGTCCGGTGAAGCATTTCACCAGCGCGTTGTCGGTGAGCAAGTACGCCCAGACGCATCCGGTTCCGACACGGTTCCTCGCACAGCCAGTGAGTCGATCACCGTGACGGCGATCGACTCACTGGCCGGCCGCTGCGAGCCCCTTTCTCCCTGGCGTTCCCGCACCAGTGCAACTCGGCGCCCATGCCGTCGTGGTGGAGACGCCATCTAGCCCGCAGCTCGATCTTCTCGCCTCTCGCATTTCCACCACGTTCCGGAAGGTGGATTGGCCCTCATGCGCGCTCCCCCAGACGCTCGATGCCGGCGGGCTTGCTCACCGTGGCGGTCATCTCGTGCATGGCCTTTTGGTGCGCTGCGATCTCCTGCGTCAGTTTTGCCTGCCTCATCGGGTCCGGTTGAGGTTTTTGCCGCTCCCTGTCGAGTCGTGTCTGCACTAACTGCATCCGCTTGTACGGCAGGTGCGTTTGCGCCTTGGCGTTGAAGCTCTCGGCCGTGTGGAACTGCACTTCAAACGCGTAGCCCTCGGCATCGGTGAAGCTGGCATTGATGCCCCGGTAGGTGCCGTCGCCTGAGGTAAAGTAATTTTTCAGTTTCACGCAGGTGATTCCTTGCCGTTGCAGGGCCTCCTGTACCGCCAGCACCTTGACCACGAAATCCTCGGACGGCAACTCAAGCGCATAGCGCAGCGCATCGCCCACGGCCTGCGTGGCCTGTTCGGCGGTCATGCCCGCGCGCAGATGGCGCCGTATCTTGTCCTTGATCGAGGCGACCGACTTCTGGAACGGGGCATGTTGCACCTGCTCGATCCGGCCCTGCTTGGCGTCGTAGCGCACGTTGCCCCATAGCCGCGCACCCAAGCGCTCGGCCAGCGTGTCGAGCACCGGCGTCAGCGACGCTTGCTTGCTTGCGGCGGTGTCGAACACGTTGTGTGCCGACGATGGGTCTGCAATGCCGGCAGTCTGCTCGGCGCCGGGCGTCGGCGTCGCGCTTGGCAACGCCGGCACGGTCTCTTCCTGCCAGTCGTCGATCTCCTCGCATCCTGGCGGCAAGGCCACGCGCTTGAAGGCCTCCAGTGCAGGCGCCTGCAGGGTGCGCTGCTCGGCCCGCGACGCACCGCCAACCGCCAGCGCATGGGCACGCTTGTACAGATCGTGGAAGCGCTCCTTGAGCGCGAAGGTCTCCGGGGTGTGGAACTGGATCTCCCACAGCGCGCCCTCGGGGCTGCGCAGGGTGACATTGATGGCCTTGAAGACTAGCGGGTAGTCCGTGAATTGATTGGTCAGCTTGACCCGTGCATGGCCTTGATCGTCCAGTGCGGCCAGCATGGCGCGCAAGCCGGCGGTGAAGTCCTGCGGTTGCAGCACCACGCTGTAGCGCAGCGCATCGTTGACGCCCGCCGCCGCTTCTTCCAACGTCTGCTTTTTCAATGCCACCCGCTGCTTGAGCTTTTCCTGCAACGAGCTGTATGACTTCAGTTGATGCTGTGTGCCGGCCAGTTGCCCACCATGGCGGGCGGCAACGCGCTTGAGCATGTCGGTGACCTGCGGCTCCATCTGGCGAGCACGCCTCAGCAAGGCTTGTGCCTCAACCGCGATGTCCTGCGGCTGCACGGCGCGCAGACGCTCGGCCGGCGGCTGCGGCCGGTCGATCCAGCCGGCCTGCTGTAGCGCCTCAAGCGCGTCTTCCATGACGCCAGCGGCCATCGACGGCATGCGCTGCAGCAGCAGCTTGGTCTGTTCGGGATCGAAGCGACCGTCCTGCATGGCCCGGGCGGTTGCCCTGCTGTAGGGCACGATGCGGACCCGCTCGGCGAAGCTCCGCTCGGACCGTTCGCAGGCCTCCACGATCTTGGCGAACAGCGCCGTGCCGGTGTCGGACTTCAGCGCATCGGTGCCGACCTTGATCGCGATGGTGAACAGGTTGCGCATGGTCAGTTCCGGCTCGCCGGGGACGAGCCCGGGTTGCCCCTCCGGGAACTGCGCATGCGATAGCCGGCGCACCGGGTAGTTGTCCAGGATGGCGTGGATGCGCGCCTCGACGCCAGAGGCGGCCGTGTAGGCATTGGCCAGGCCGGGAAACGCCTCGGCCAGGGCGTCGGGCAACGCCGGCGCGGCACTGCCGGCCGCCGAGCCCGCCTCAAGCGCAAGCACCTGCGCGTGCAGCAATGCGGCCGCTTCGCGCGCCTCGGGCAGGTGCGCGCGCTCGATCGCCTCGCCCGCCTGCACGCGCAGCGTGGCCAGCACCTGGGGATCGCGGACCTGCTCTTCGAGCAGCTCGCGCAAACCGTTGCGCAACCCGCGCTCGATGCCATCGTAGGTGCCGAACATCATGTCGCGCGCCATCGCCTTGCGCAGGTCGTCCGGCTGCCCCAGGAAGCGCGACGCCAGCGTGGCGGCCGCCGAGGTGATGCGCTGACCGCGCTTGAGGGACATGATCTCCGACAGCCGCCCGGGCTGGTAGTGGCCGCTGACCGGGTCGATGGCCGGCGTGGCCGTCTTCGGCGGCTTGAAGGACTTTTGCCGACCGATCCTTGCCTTGCGGTCCATCACCCGCGAAATCAGCGCCGCCAGCTTGGGATAGCCTGCGTAGACAAACGCATCGTCGCCGTCGGTGTCCATGTTGCGTTTGCGCAACTCGTCGATCGGCAGTGCGCCCAGGCGCCCAGGCTCCACGATGTCCTTGAGCCGCAGGCTGCCGGTGCTGAGGATGTCGCGCGGCAAGGCACTGCGGTCACGGCCGTTCGTCCAGCTCGACAGCGTCTTCAGATCTTCCTTGGAGCAGGCCAGGTCGGTGTCGGCAAACGCGGCCGGCCACTGCTGCTCCGGCACGACAACCAGCATGCCCTTGCTGTGCAGCATCTGCGGATCGACGCCGGAGCGATCGTCGAAACCGGTGTAGCTGTACTGGATGCCGAAGCACTGGGAGAGGAACGCGGCGGTGGCGTCGCCCTTGGCCACGGTGGCGATGCGCTGCTCCGGCACCGGCAGCAGATTCTCCTTGTCGTAGGGGGGCTTGCCGAGCAGCAACGGGCCGCCGGCCAGGTCGAAGGCCTGGCTGCGCTGCTGCGGCAGATGCACCTTGTCGTCGGCCGACGGCACCGCCCGGACCCGCTGACCCCGGTAGCCGCCGCTGATGAGCGGCCTGTACACCCACAGCGGATCATCGCCTGTCGGCTGCAGCGTCTGCAACCGGTCCTGCAGCGCCGCGTGCGCCTCTTCCAGTGCCGCCGCATCGCGCGGGTAATGGTGCAGCGCCTGCGGTGGCATCACCGAAGGGCCCTTGTCCTTGGCCAGCAGATCGCGCTGCTCCTCGGTGGCCTGGTTCGCCTGCACTGCGTGCCAGGCATCGTAATGCTTGCGGAAGGCGGGGATGGACAAGGCCACCTCCAGTTTCAGAAAGCCGCAGCCATCGTTGGGGCACAGCGCCAGGGCAGTGCCATCCACGGCCAACGGCTTGAACGGATGCGCAGGGCCCTCGACGTCATCGAACACGCCCAGGCGCAGCGTACCCTCCACGACATGGTCACTGGGCACCACCTCCAGCAGCGAGCGCTGCATGCGCGACCAGTCCTCGCGTTGCGGAGCGAGCTTGGCGGCCAGCTGCATCAGGCTGCTGCCCGGGGCGGTGTCGGCATAGCGGAATGCCGGCAGCAGCGAGGCCGACTCCTTGCGTTGGGACATCACCAGACTGCTTCTACCGGATTTGCTGCGCGCGGCGCGACTGCCGCCGAACAGGTCGAAGCGCCAGGGCTCACCGTTGTAGTTGAACGTCCGCGCCAGCATGAAGGTCGATAGCTCACCAGGCAATTGCACCTCCACCAGCGGCAGCCCGGTCAGGCGCGCAAACAGCGAGTACGGCTTGTCCGATTCGCTCTGGTTGGTCGACAGCTCCTTGCCCACCAGATCGACCACCACATGGGTCGTGCTGCCGCGGCCCGGCGCCGGCGCCACCGGCCGACCGGGAACCGTGGACATGCTCAGCCGCCCACTGTCCAGGTCAAAGCGGGTCGGTGGATGGGCCTGGGTAATCGTCGGCGCGTCCTTGGCCATGCGCAGGTCCAGGGCGTCGAACACCTGCTCGCCGGCCTCGATCTGCGCGATCAGGTTCCAGCTCATCTCGCCCAGGTCCGCCTCGATCGCCTCGCGCGTGCGCGCCAGCGTCAGGTCCACCCACTTCACCAGTTCGTCGCGGCGCTGGCGCAGTTGCTTGCGCGGGCCGTCAAGATTGCGCGCTTTCCATTGCCGGCTCACCACCGCGTAGGCTTTGAGCACCTGGTAGAAGGTCAGTGCCGGGCAGCGTGTTGCATGCTGTTCGATGTCGGCCGAAGCGCGCGCGCCGTCGTCGCCCAGGTACAGGTCGATCTTGCGCGCGACGATGGGCTGCAACG
>NZ_JFAQ01000150.1 GCF_001304695.1 Xanthomonas axonopodis | reverse complement strand
TCGAAAGCGCGAGCGCGCGCGGCCGTCGCACTGCGGACAGCGAAATCCCTTCGGCCAGCGCCACCGATACAACGCCCGGTAACACTTGGCTTCGGTTCCGTAGCGATCCACGCACTCGGTCAGCGACAATCCCGGCGGAAACTGCACGATGTTGATCCCCATCTCCCGCCTCCGTTGCCTTCAGCTGGGGCCATTGTCCAACCGCAGCGTCGCAGATCCTGCAACTACGGCTGAACGATGGGGCTAATCAGGTAAGGATATTGGCGCGAGAAACCGACCAGGCGCTGCGCCATCACCGAGCCGTGTTGAAGCGCCGCGTCGGCCACGCTTAGCAGCTTGACGTCGTGCGCGTCGATCTGCGCGCGCTGCACGACCAGATTGATCGCCGATGTGGCGGCCTGCAGCACGTTGTTCAAGTCGTGGACCACGCCGGCCAGCAATTGTCCTACCGCTTCGCCTTTCTGCGCCTGCTCGGAGATCTTCTCGGCTGCGTTCTGTGCGGCGCGCGCGATGTCCAGGTCGCCTTCGATGCGCTCGTGCAAATCGCGCAGGCTGTGCAACTCGGTCGATAGCGAGGTTTCGCGCGCGCCAGCATCAGGACGCTGGTGGAAAACGCGCGTTCTGCTGTCAGGGTGCTGTCCAGGGTGTGAAAGGCTGCTTCCAGCGCGCGGCGGTCGGAGACATTCCTGCTTACCGCCAAGATTGCCTCGACCCTGCCTTGCTCGTCGAACAATGGGCTGGTGACGACTTGCTATGTCTGCCGCACGCCGGCCAGGTTCACGCAGCTGGCCTCAAATTCCCGGGTCGCGCCTTTCGCCGCCTCGGCCATGGCCGCATCCACCATGGCCGCCCCGTCGGTTGGCCACAGCTCGTGCCAGGGGCGGCCGAGAACCTGATCCGCAGAACTGGCACCAAGTCCGACTAACCCGTTGGGGTTGACCGACGTGATTCGTCCATCCAGGTCGATCTCTTTGATGCAACCGCGCGACAGTGCCAAGATCTGGCGATATCGGTCTCTCATCGCGACTGTTGCCCTCAGGCTGAAATTAACGGAATTTTCGCAAATCCCGCTGCCGCGATGTGCCGGAAGACGATACGGGCTTTGTCTGGATTCAGGCGGGGGCTGCCGTTTCACGCCTTCTGCATTTCGTAGAGACGCAAGACCGGTGTGAAGCAATCGCTCTGCCCACCGCTGTCGTCACAGGTCCCAGGCTTCGCAGCGCTTTTTCTTTACGGGCATCCCTGCAACAATAGTCCGGCAGCTACGGCATTGCGAAAGTGGCGGAATTGGTAGACGCACCAGATTTAGGTTCTGACGCCGCAAGGCGTGGGGGTTCGAGTCCCCCCTTTCGCACCAATGCCGCGCGGCCGTGTGGGTTCCGGCCGCTGCAGTTCCTGCCAACCGGTCGCTTCTGTCCGTGACGCCGCTGCGCGCATGCCGCTGGCAGCGGCCGCCATTATCGGCGAAACTACAAGGCTGGGCGGCATTCTCGCCATTCGTCAACCCGCATCTTCCATCTCGTGCCGACGCTGTGCGCTGTCGGTGGCAGGAGTCAACATGCAAGCATCGATCGAATCCACCGGCAATCTGGAACGCCGCCTGACCTTCACCCTGCCGCAGGAGCGCCTGGAGACGCACGTCGGTGGCCGCCTGCGCGAGCTTGCGCGGACCACGCGCATCAAGGGCTTCCGTCTCGGCAAGGTGCCGACCAAGGTGATCGAGCAGCGCTTCGGTCAGCAGGTGCGTGCCGAGGTGATGGAAGGCCTGCTGCGTGAGACCTTCGATTCGGCCGTGCGCGAGCACTCGCTGCGCCTGGCCGGCAACCCGCGTATCGATCAGGGCGAGACCGATTTCGACTTCGTCGCCACCTTCGAAGTGGTGCCGGATTTCGGCGACATCGATGTGACCAAGCTGTCGGTGGTGCGCGCGACCGCTGAAGTGACCGATGCCGACATCGATCAGATGATCGAAAACCTGCGTCTGCAGCGCCGCACCTGGAATCCGGTCGAGCGCGGTGCGCAGGTCGGTGACCTGGTGGCGTTGGAGACCTGGTCGCAGGCTGGCGACGAGCGTCTGCCAGCCGAAGGCGTGGAGACCGGCAGCAGCGTGCTGGGTTCGGGCGTGATGTTCGACCAGATCGAAAAGGGCCTGGAAGGCCTGAGCAAGGGTGAAGAAAAGACCCTCACCGTCGATTTCCCCGCCGAATCGCGCTTGCCGCAGCTGGCCGGCAAGACCGTGCAAGTGCACGTCAAGGCGGTCGAAGTGTCCGAGCCGGTGCTGCCGGCAGTGGACAAGGAGTTCATCAAGAGCTTCGGCGTGAAGAGCGGCGATGCCGAGCAGTTCCGCGCCGATATCCGCACCAACCTGGAGCGCGAGCTCAAGGGTGCGCTGATGAACCGCCTGCGCCGCGAAGTGGGCGAGCAGCTGATCGCCGCCTACGCGCATGTCGAAATGCCGCCGCGCCTGGTCGAGAACGAAGCGCGTTCGATGCTGGCCCAGCAGGTCGAGCAGGTCCGCCGCAGCGGTCGCGACCCAGGCCAGGTGTCGGCCGATGCGCACCAGGGATTCATGGATGCTGCCGCCAAGCGCGTGCTGGTCGGTCTGCTGGTGGGCGAAGTGGCGCGTCGCAACGAATTGCGGCTGGAATCCAAGCGCGTCAGCGAAACGCTGCGTCTGATCGCTTCGACCTACGAAGAGCCGGAACAGGTCATTGAGATGTACCGCAACGACCCCCAACTGATGAACGGGCTGCAGAGCCGCGTGATGGAAGAGCAGGTGATCGACTGGATCGCCGAGCGCGCCCAGCACACCGAGCAGTCGCTGTCGTTCCAGGACGCCATCCGCGTCTGATCCGGCAGTAAGAGAAGAACCGCGCCCGCAGTCCGGGGTGCGGATGTCGAACACGGGCAGCTGCACAGGCCGCTGCCACAACGGGAAGACTGATGAGCATTGTGACCAAAGCCCTGAACCTGGTGCCCATGGTGGTCGAGCAGACCAGCCGTGGCGAGCGTGCGTACGACATCTACTCGCGGCTGCTGAAGGAGCGTCTGATCTTCCTGGTCGGTCCGATCGACGACCATATGGCCAACGTCATCGTGGCCCAGCTGCTGTTCCTGGAAGCGGACAACCCGGAAAAGGACATCAGCATCTACATCAATTCGCCCGGTGGGGTGGTCACCGCCGGCATGGCGATCTACGACACCATGCAGTACATCAAGCCGGACGTCAGCACCATCTGTGTCGGCCAGGCCGCTTCGATGGGCGCGCTGCTGCTGGCCTCGGGTGCGGCCGGCAAGCGTTACGCGCTGCCGAATTCGCGCGTGATGATCCACCAGCCGCTGGGTGGCTTCCAGGGCCAGGCGACGGATATCGATATCCATGCGCGCGAGATCCTGACCCTGCGTTCACGCTTGAACGAGATCCTGGCCAAGCACACCGGCCAATCGCTGGAGACCATCGCGCGCGACACCGAACGCGACAACTTCAAGAGCGCGGTCGATGCGCAGGCCTACGGCCTGGTGGATCAGGTGCTCGAGCGTCGTCCGGAAGAGTCGATCCAGCCGTCTTGATCGTCAAAGCATTGAAACTGCAGGAAAAACCGGCAGGGTCGGGCGGAGCGAATGTCCTCCCGGCCCTGTGCTATTCTCGAAATCGAACCCCCGTGCATCGGGTGGGGTAACTGGGTAACAGAAGCATGAGCGAAGACCGCCAAGGTCGTTCCGGCGACAGCAACAAGATTCTCTACTGCTCGTTCTGCGGTAAGAGTCAGCATGAAGTCCGTAAGCTGATTGCCGGTCCCAGCGTATTCATCTGCGATGAGTGCGTTGAGCTGTGCAACGACATCATCCGCGAGGAACTCGAAGAGAAGGCGCAGTCGGCACGTTCCAGCCTGCCCAAGCCGCGCGAGATTCTTGAGGTGCTGGATCAATACGTGATCGGGCAGCTGCGCGCCAAGCGCACGCTCGCAGTAGCGGTGTACAACCACTACAAGCGTATCGAGAGCCGCAGCAAGAACGATGATGTGGAGCTGGCGAAATCCAACATCCTGCTGGTCGGCCCGACCGGTTCGGGCAAGACGTTGCTGGCCGAAACGCTGGCGCGCCTGCTCAATGTGCCGTTCACGATCGCCGATGCCACCACGCTCACCGAGGCCGGCTATGTCGGCGAGGACGTGGAAAACATCATCCAGAAGCTGCTGCAAAAGTGCGATTACGACGTCGAAAAGGCGCAGCAGGGCATCGTCTACATCGACGAAATCGACAAGATCTCGCGCAAGAGCGAGAACCCGTCGATCACCCGCGATGTGTCCGGTGAAGGCGTGCAGCAGGCGTTGCTCAAATTGATCGAAGGCAGGGTTGCTTCGGTGCCGCCACAGGGTGGTCGCAAGCATCCGCAGCAGGAATTCCTGCAGGTCGATACCAAGAACATCCTGTTCATCTGCGGCGGCGCATTCGCCGGCCTGGACAAGGTGATTCAGCAGCGTTCCAACGACGCTGGCGGCATTGGCTTCGGTGCCAAGGTCAAGAGCAGCGAACGCAAGCAGGAAGTGGGCAAGATCCTGGCCGAAGTCGAGCCGGAAGATCTGATCAAGTTCGGCCTGATTCCCGAGTTCGTCGGCCGTCTGCCGGTGGTCGCCACGCTCGAAGAGCTGGACGAGCCTGCGTTGATCAAGATCCTGACCGAGCCCAAGAACGCCATCACCAAGCAGTTCAAGAAGCTGTTCGACATGGAAGGTGTGGAGCTGGAGTTCCGCCCCGATGCCCTGTCTGCGATCGCCAAGAAGGCGCTCAAGCGCAAGACTGGCGCGCGTGGCCTGCGCACCATCGTCGAATCGGTGTTGCTGGACACCATGTACGAGCTGCCGTCGCAGGAGAACGTCAGCAAGGTGGTGGTGGACGAGTCGGTGATCGAGCACAAGTCCGAGCCGTACCTGATCTACCAGGGGCAACCGGCGCCCGCCAAGGCTGCGTCCGGAGACTGAGTCCGTTGGCCGCCTCGCCGGGCCTCGGCCTCGCTGGCGGATAACCACTTTCCGAACGCTACTTGCAACACCTCGCCGATGGCCCCATAACGGGGCCATCGGCTTTTTACTGCCCCAAAAACCCCCATTCCTGCGGAGCGCCCCATGGCCCAGTCCCAACCAGAAATTCTCGATCTGCCAGTGTTGCCGCTGCGCGACGTGGTGGTGTTTCCGCACATGGTGATCCCGCTGTTCGTCGGCCGTGACAAGTCGATGCGTGCGCTGGAAAAGGCGATGGAAGCGGACAAGCGCATCCTGCTCGTCGCGCAGAAGTCGGCCGAGACCGACGACCCGGCCGCCGGCGATCTGTATACCGTCGGCACCCTGGCGCAGGTGCTGCAGCTGCTCAAGCTCCCCGATGGCACCATCAAGGTGTTGGTCGAGGGTCTGTCGCGGGTTACCGTGGACAAGGTTGTCGAGCAGGACGGCGCATTGCAGGGGCAGGGCACCGAAATCGAAGCCAGCGACGCGCGCGAGCCGCGCGAGGTGGAAGCGATTGCGCGGTCGCTGATGTCGCTGTTCGAGCAGTACGTCAAGACCAATCGCAAGCTGCCGCCGGAACTGCTGCAGACCCTGGCTGGCATCGATGAGCCGGGCCGCCTGGCGGACACCATCGCCGCCCACATCGGTGTGCGTCTGGCCGACAAGCAGCGCCTGCTGGAGATCACCGACATCGGCGAGCGGCTGGAATTGCTGGTCGGTCTGGTGGATGGCGAAATCGACGTGCAGCAGCTGGAAAAGCGCATCCGCGGCCGGGTGAAGTCGCAGATGGAAAAGAGCCAGCGCGAGTACTACCTCAACGAGCAGATGAAGGCGATCCAGAAGGAGCTGGGCGACCTGGACGACGCGCCGGGCGAGCTGGAAGAACTGGCGCGCAAGGCCGCCGAGGCGGGCATGCCCAAGCCGGTCGAGACCAAGGCCAAGGCCGAGCTCAACAAACTCAAGCAGATGTCGTCGATGTCCGCCGAGGCGGCCGTGGTGCGCAACTACCTGGACTGGCTGCTGGGCGTGCCGTGGAAAAAGCGCACCAAGGTGCGTAAGGACCTCAAGGTTGCCGAAGACACGCTGGACGCCGATCACTACGGCCTGGACAAGGTCAAGGAGCGCATCCTTGAGTACCTGGCGGTTCAGTCGCGCGTGAAGCAGATGAAAGGGCCGATCCTGTGCCTGGTCGGGCCGCCTGGCGTGGGCAAGACCTCGCTCGGGCAGTCGATCGCCAAGGCGACCAACCGCAAGTTCGTGCGTATGAGCCTGGGCGGCATTCGCGACGAGGCCGAAATCCGTGGCCACCGCCGGACCTATGTCGGTTCGATGCCGGGCCGCCTGGTGCAGAACCTCAACAAGGTCGGCAGCAAGAACCCGCTGTTCCTGCTGGACGAGATCGACAAGATGTCGATGGACTTCCGTGGCGACCCTTCTTCGGCATTGCTGGAGGTGCTCGATCCGGAGCAGAACAATTCGTTCAACGACCACTATCTGGAAGTCGATCTGGACCTGTCGGAGGTGATGTTCGTCGCCACCTCCAACTCGCTCAATATCCCGGGTCCGCTGCTGGACCGCATGGAAGTGATCCGCATCCCGGGTTACACGGAGGATGAGAAGCTCAACATCGCCACGCGCTATCTGATGCCCAAGCAGATCAAGGCCAACGGCTTGAAGCCGGAAGAGATCGAGATCGCCAGCGATGCGATCCAGGACATCGCGCGGTATTACACGCGCGAGTCGGGCGTGCGTAATCTCGAACGCGAGGTGGCCAAGATCTGCCGCAAGGTGGTCAAGGAAATCGCGCTCGCAGGTCCGCAGGTGGCGGCCAAGAAGGCGGTCGCCAAGAAGGGCAAGCCGAAGGCGCTGGTCACCGTCAATGCGAAGAATCTCGACAAGTATCTGGGCGTGCGTCGCTTCGACTTCGGCCGTGCCGAAGACGAAAACGAGATCGGTCTGGTCACGGGTCTTGCATGGACCGAAGTCGGCGGCGAGCTGCTGCAGGTCGAGTCCACGTTGGTGCCGGGCAAGGGCAACCTGATCCTCACCGGCCAGCTCGGCAATGTCATGAAGGAATCGGCATCGGCTGCATTGTCGGTGGTGCGTTCGCGCGCCGAGCGGCTCGGCATCGATGTGGATTTCCTGCAGAAGCAGGACGTGCATGTGCATGTGCCCGACGGCGCCACGCCCAAGGACGGCCCAAGCGCAGGTATCGCGATGGTGACCTCGCTGGTATCGGTGCTGACCCGGGTGCCGATCCGCGCCGATGTGGCAATGACCGGCGAGATCACCCTGCGCGGGCGTGTATCGGCGATCGGTGGCTTGAAGGAGAAGTTGCTGGCGGCCCTGCGCGGTGGCATCCGCACCGTGCTGATCCCCGACGAGAACCGCAAGGATCTGGCCGACATCCCGCCGAACGTGACCCGCGATCTGAAGATCGTGCCGGTGAAGTGGATCGACGAGGTGCTGGATCTGGCGCTGGAACGTCCGCTGGCGCCGAAGAAGGCCGGCAAGGAAAAGGCACGCAAGGCGGCTTCGCGCGTGACCGTGCGCGGCAAGTCGCGTAGCACACCGGGTACCCGCGTCAAGCACTAACGAGGGCTTTCTAAGCCTAGCCAAAACAAGCCAAAACCCGCGTCGTTATTGGGTTTTGGCTTGCGTGCTGTTGGGGGCGCTGGTATAAATGCACGACTCGTGGGCGCGGCAAAATGTGTGCGTCATGCGATACCACTTGTGTCGGGTTCTTCGCTTAGGGCAAGAGCGCCGATTGTCGATTCCGCGGCATCTGCCGCAAAGGGAGTTTCAAGAATGAATAAAACCGAATTGATCGATGGCGTTGCCGCTGCTGCTGACATCTCCAAGGCTGAAGCTGGCCGTGCTGTTGACGCGGTTGTGAGCGAAATCACCAAGGCACTGAAGAAGGGCGACGCCGTCACCCTCGTTGGCTTCGGTACCTTCCAGGTCCGCGAGCGCGCCGAGCGCACCGGCCGCAATCCGAAGACCGGCGACAGCATCAAGATCGCCGCTTCGAAGAATCCTGCATTCAAGGCTGGTAAAGCCCTGAAGGATGCAGTAAACTAATCGACTGGCTAGGGTGCTTAGCTCAGCGGTAGAGCGTCTCCCTTACACGGAGAGGGTCGGGGGTTCGAAACCCTCAGCACCCACCACTAAGCACCAGGCAAATGGTTCAAGCGCGGAGCGGTAGTTCAGCTGGTTAGAATGCTGGCCTGTCACGCCGGAGGTCGCGGGTTCGAGTCCCGTCCGCTCCGCCAGTTATATGAAGCCCTCGGCCTTGTGCCTGGGGCTTTTTTTTGACTGCCGGTTAGGTTAGCGGGTGTGGATCCATTCGGATATGGCGGTGCGCCGTACCGCCGCGCATCCGGCAACGGCGCGTTCTGCTGCGTTTGAAGGCGCTTCGGTATCTTGCCCGAGCTGGCATTGTTCACCCTGTGCCGATTGATGCACCACGGCGCCATCGTCACGGGCGTTGGGCTGGGTGCCTGGCGTCAAGCGCGTTACACTGCGCGGCTCGCCCACAGGCTGTGATTTGCCAATGCTGCAGAAACTTCGCGACAAGACGTCAGGCTGGATCGCTACCGCCATCCTGGGGTTGCTGATGATTCCATTCCTGTTCGTCATCGACAACAGCTACCTCGGCGGCATTGGCGCCAACAACGTGGCCAAGGTGCAGGCGCCGCCGACCTGGTGGAAATCGGCACCGTCCTGGTGGCCGGTCTCGTTGCTGTGGCAGCACCACGAAATCAGCACGCAGGATTTCCGTGCGCGCTTCGAGCAGGCGCGCATGCAGGAGCGTCAGCGTCAGGGCGAGAAATTCGATCCGCGCACCTTCGAATCCCGCGAAAACAAGTTGCAGGTGCTCGACCAGCTGGTCGACGAACAGGTGGTGCGACTGGGGGCGGAAGACGCGGGAATCGTCATCGGGGATGCGACCGTGCGTGATTACATCGCCAACATTCCCGCATTTCAGGTCGATGGCAAGTTCAGTCCCGACCAGTACCGCGCCGCGCTCGCGCAAGGCACGCCGCCGCGTACGCCGGCGCAGTTTGATGCGCTGGTGCGCGATAGTCTGCAGCAGTCGGTGATCCCGCAGGCGGTGGCGGAGTCCGGCTTTGCAACCAAGTCCGAGTTCGAGCGCCTGCTCAAGCTGATGGGTGAAACGCGCGATGTGGAGCTGGCGATGCTGCCGCCACCGGCCGCAGATACTGCGCCGGTGAGCGATGCGCAGATCAAGCAGTGGTACGACGGGCACACGCAGGATTTCCGTCAGCCGGAAACCGTGACCATCGAATACGTCGAGCTCAACGCCGCCACGATGCCGCCAGCCACTGCGGCCGACGAGGCCACGCTGCGCAAGCGCTATGAAGACGAGAAGGCACGCTTCGTCGAGCCGGAGCAGCGTCTTGCATCGCACATCCTGATCAGTGCCGGCGCCGATGCCGCCGCGCAGAAGGCTGCCGAGGCAAAGGCTGCCAAGCTCGCTGCCGAGGCCAAGCAGCCGGGTGCCGACTTTGCTGCGCTGGCAAAAGCCAATTCGCAGGATCCCGGCTCCAAGGATGCCGGCGGCGACCTGGGCTGGGTCGAGAAGGGCACGATGGTCAAGCCGTTCGAGGACGTGCTGTTCTCTATGAAGGCTGGCGAGGTGGTCGGCCCGATCAAGAGCGAATTCGGCTATCACGTGATCCAGCTGCGTGAGGTCAAGGGCGGCCAGGGCAAGTCGTTCGAGCAGGTGCGCGACCAACTGGCTGCCGAGCAGCTCAAGGCCGACGCAGACAAGGCCTTTGCCGATGTCAGCGGCAAGTTGGTGGACCAGGTTTACAAGAACCCCACCGCACTGGAGCCGGCGGCCAAGCAGGTTGGCCTGCCGGTGCAGACACTGGGGCCGTTCTCGCGCAGTGATGCCAGCGGTGTTGCCGCCAACCCTGCTGTGCTGCGCGCGGTGTTTTCCGAAACGCTGGTGCAGGACGGCACGGTGAGCGACCCCATCACCATCGCGCCCAACCACAGCGTGGTGTTGCGTGTGACCAATCACACCGCCGAACAGGCATTGCCGTTGGACAAGGTGCGCGACAAGGTGACGGCGGCAATCCGTGCGGACCGTGCTGAGAAGGCCGCTGCCGCTACTGCCGACGCCTTGCTGGCACGCGTGCAGAAGGGTGAGACGCTGCAGGCGCTGGCCGACAGTGAGAAGTTGCAGGTGCAGCCGATTCCGGGTCTAGCGCGGACGGCGCCGATCCCGACCCCGGCTGCGAACCGTGCGATCTTCAGTGCGCCGCGACCGACCGAAGGCAAGCCGTCTGTGGGCAAGGTGGAGCTGGATGGCGGGCGCTTTGCTGTCTTTGTCATCAGCAAGGCGACGCCGGGCGATCTGAAGCAGATGCCGGCCGAACAGCAGGCGGTGTTGCGCGAGCAGTTGAGCCAGATCGACGGAAACAACGCTGCGCAGGCTTACGTCAAGGAAATGCGCAAGCGCTACAAGATTCAGATCGAAGAGGCCCAGCTCTAAGGTGGGATAATCGATTGGTAAAAGAAATCCGGGCAACCGGGCTTTTTCTTTGGGCGTTCGCCGTGTAGAACATGGGCCGGCTGACGCTCGTTGCAGTCAAACTCCCGTGCGGCGCTTACTGATTGGCAGGCAGCGTTTGCGTGCCTGGATTGCTGACGGGAGTTGCGCTTCCAGTGCGCCAATCGCGGGGTTGTCGGCTAGGCGCCTGACGATGTGGCAGTGGCCGCCGCTGGCGCTCGATTGTGCGACGGCGCGCTCGGGTAGCGGTCCTGAAAAGACAGGGTCTCTCGCTGACGATCTCCGGTGGCTGGGCCGTTTGGATGGCAAGGCACGATTGACCCTATGGGAGCATGGCTGCCGTCATGGCACGCATTGCGTAGGAGGAGGCTGAAAGCTTCAAATTTTTATCGGAGCTAGGCCCGCAAATGCTGCGCCAATGAAGTTCTCTGGCGCCACGCGCAGTAGATGCTAACCAGCTCCAACTGTGCGCTGGCGACGCCGGGCACTTCAGACCTCTATGTTGTCGGACCCAAGCGGACTGACGAAGAAGGCTGGTCTGGTGAGCGACGTTCAGGATCAACGCGATCATGCTGCCGATTGCCTGCGGGCGCCTAGACAGCGTTCAAGAGGCGCTGCGCCTCGGCGCGTCACTCAGGGCGAGTCGTCGAACGACAGCACCATGCCAGGCTTCAGAATGGCGCTTTTGTCCAGGCCGTTGGTAGCGAGCAGTGTCGTCACGGTAATGCCATAGCGGCGTGCGATCGCCCAGGCCGATTCGCCATTGCGCACGGTGTGGGTACGTGCCGGCGAGTTCGACGCTTTGCCGGCTGCAGTGGCGACGGCGGTCGGTGCGGCAGTGCTGCTGTCGGCGCCAGTTCCCACATCGGTTGATGCGACCACGGCGCTATTTGCACCGGGCTGCGCCGGCGCAAGCGGAGCGAGCACGTGTACGCCGCGGGGCGCAGTGCGTGCGCCGGCAAGAGCGGGATTCAGGCGGGCGAGCAATTGCGGCTCGAGCGCGCGCTGGCCTGCCCAGGCGTTGAGGCTGGTGCCTGCTGGTAGCGCATGTTCAGTGAGGACGGGCACCTCGCGATCCAGCGAAGTCAGCAGGTTGCCCTGCTGCTGCGCGTGATCGAGCACGCAGGCAAGTGCGTGCAGTTTTTCCACATAGTCGTAGGTGACCTTGGAGATGCCCGGCAATTCGGACGGGCGCGCGTTTTGCGCGTTCATCCCGGCGCTGCGCATTGCCTGCAGTACACGGTACTCGCCGGCGTTGTAGGCCATCAGCGCCAGGCGCCAGTCTCCGCCGAACATGCCGTAAAGGGTTTTGAGATAGCGCACGGCCGCAGTGGTGGAGTCCACTGCCGACAGGCGTCCGTCGTACTGCGCGCCCACCGGCACTTGATGGTTGCGCGCGGTGGTTGCGATGAATTGCCATAGGCCCGCAGGGCCGCTGCCGTTGCGGGCGCCGGGGCGGTAGCCGCTTTCGACGAACGGAATCAGCGCAAATTCGGTCGGCATGTCGGCCTTGCGCAACTCGTCGACGACGTAACCGAAGAGCGGCAGGACATCATGTGCATCATCTGTCATACGGGCCGGGGCGCGCGAAAAATGCTGTTCCCAGCGGGCATCGCTATGAGCGCTGTCGCAGCCCGGGTCGGCGCGGCCGTCCAGGAAGGCCGAAAAAATCTTGCGCCCGTTGCGCAGGCCCGGCGCGCTGGATTGCGCAGTCTGGCCACCTGCGGGGGCGGAGCTTGCGTCGTTGGGCGATGCGGCTGCCGGTGCAATGGCCGAACAGGCGGCCAGCACTGCCAAAACCAGGCGCCTCATGCGCGAACTTCGTCTTTCCAGCGCCGAAGTTCGGCGAATACATCGACTTCAGAGTAAAGTGGGCCGGCTGCACGCGGTGCCACTGCGGCGCGGATCTTGGGGCGGCTGGTTCGTAAGAACGGATTGGTGGCCAGTTCACTCTTGAGCGAAATCGGCAGGGTAGGACGGGCTGCATGACGCATGGCCTGGGCTTCCTGTTGACGGCGCTGCAAGGCAGCGTTGGTGGGATCGACGTGCAGCGCGAAGGCCGCGTTGGCCAACGTGTATTCGTGGCCGCAACACACAAGCGTTTCGCCAGGCAGGGAGGCCAGGCGCTGCAACGAGTCGAACATCTGGGGAGCGGTACCTTCGAACATCCGCCCACAGCCTAGGCTGAACAGGGTATCACCGCTGAACAGGTGGCCGTCTGTGACGAAGGCGATGTGGCTGCGCGTATGGCCAGGCACCTCGAGTACCTGAAACTCGACATCGAGCAGGCTCAAGCGCTCGCCGTTGCCCACCTGATGCGTATCAGACGGGACGCGTTCGTCGGCCGGGCCGAACAGCGCCAGGTCCGGCCAGCGCTGCTGGAGCTCGGCAACGCCGCCGATATGGTCGCCGTGGTGGTGGGTCAGCAGGACAGCGCTCGGCACCAGTCCCTGGTGCTGCGCGGCAGCCAGCACGGGCTCGGCGTGACCGGGGTCGACAATGATGGCGCGGCCATCTGCAGCGATCAGCACCCAGATGTAGTTGTCGTCGAATGCGGGCAGGGCGATCAGTCGCATAGAATTGGGACCATGCCTGCCCCGCCATTCTCCCGTCAAGCTGGCGTCTCATCCTGGTTTGAAACCGGCGCGGGGCGCGGCTTGCTTCAGCTGGAGCGTCGTCTGGCGTTGGAAGCGCTCCAGACACGGCCGTCGCAGCCGTGGTTGTGGCTGACGCCGACCGCTGACATGCCCGCGCGCGAGCTGCTGCAAGGGCGCGGGTTGCGCCTGCATCGCAGCGCCGGCCGCTTTGCTGGCGACGCCCGCTGCGCGCTGCCGTTTCCGCTGCCGACCGAGAGCCTGCAGGCGATCGTGGCGCAGCATGCGGTGGTGGGCGGGGCAGCGGATTTTTTGGCCGAATGCGAGCGCTTGCTGATGCCCGGCGGCCGCCTGTGGCTGTTCACGCTCAATCCGATGAGTCCCTACCGCTTCCGCTGGGCGCGGCGCGGGCCGGTCGCGTTACGCCCGGATCGCTGGCGCCTGCTGGCGCAGCGTGCCGGTCTGCACAGCGTGCAGGCGGAGCGCTACCTGGGGCCGATCTGGCGCCCCAGCGGCGAGTCCACCGACCCCGGCCGGGCACCCTGGCGCGCGGTGTATCTGCTGGAGGTGGAAAAGCGCGCTGCCGCGGCGATCGGGCCGACGCCGATCGCCCTGCCTGCCCGCTGGCCACAACCGGTGGCCACGATCTGATCTGTTTACGTCCAACTCTGGAACCTGATGAAATCCATTGAAGTGCATACCGATGGCTCCTGCCTCGGCAACCCCGGTCCGGGCGGCTGGGCGGCCTTGTTGCGTTACAACGGCCGCGAAAAGGAGCTGGCCGGCGGTGAGGCGGTGTCGACCAACAACCGCATGGAATTGATGGCGGCGATCATGGCGCTGGAAACGCTGACCGAGCCGTGCCAGATCGTGTTGCATACCGATTCGCAGTACGTGCGCCAGGGCATCACCGAATGGATGCCGGGGTGGGTGCGACGCAACTGGAAGACCGCCGGTGGCGATCCGGTCAAAAATCGCGAGTTGTGGGAGCGGCTGCACGCGGCCACGCAACGCCATCGCATCGATTGGCGTTGGGTAAAAGGCCACAATGGCGACCCGGACAACGAGCGCGTCGACGTGCTCGCCCGCAATCAGGCCATCGCCCAGCGCGGTGGTCTTGCGACATCGTAAGAGGACACATGCGTCAGATCATTCTCGATACCGAAACCACCGGCCTGGAATGGCGCAAGGGCAACCGCGTCGTCGAAATCGGCGCGGTGGAGCTGCTGGAGCGGCGCCCGAGCGGCAACAATTTCCATTGTTACCTGAAGCCCGACTGCGACTTCGAGCCGGGCGCGCAAGAGGTGACCGGGCTGACCCTGGAATTTCTGGCCGATAAACCGCTGTTCGGCGAGGTGGTGGACGAGTTTCTTGCCTATATCGACGGCGCGGAACTGATCATCCACAACGCCGCATTCGACCTGGGGTTCCTGGACAACGAACTGGCGCTGCTGGGCGATCACTACGGGCGCATCGTCGAGCGCGCCACGGTGGTCGATACCTTGATGATGGCGCGCGAGCGCTATCCGGGGCAGCGCAATTCCTTGGATGCCTTGTGCAAGCGACTGGGCGTAGACAACTCGCACCGCCAGCTGCACGGCGCGTTGCTCGATGCGCAGATCCTGGCCGATGTGTATATCGCGCTGACCTCGGGTCAGGAGGAAATCGGGTTTGCCAGTGCCGATGCCGGTCAGCAGACCGACGCCGCACGCGGCATGATCGCGTTCGACCCGGCGCTGCTGTTGCCGCGTCCGCGTGTTGCGGTGACCGCTTCCGAATCGCAGGCGCACGAGGCGCGTCTGGCGCAGCTGCGCAAGAAAGCAGGGCGTGCGTTATGGGATCCGCCGGTCGAAGAGATTGCGGTCGGCGGCTAAGGCGTCTGGCCCGAGGTACTCCGCTTGCGCGCAGCGCTAGGTCAGTAACTACGCACCAGGATCGCGGTGATGTTGTCCGAACCGCCGCCATCCAGTGCGGCGGCGACCAGGCATTCCACGCATTCCTGCGCGCTGCAATCGGCGTGCGACAACGTTGCTGCGATGGCGGCATCGTCCACTTCTTCGGTCAGGCCGTCGCTGCACAGCAGTAGCTGCATGCCGGATTTCAGTTCGCCTTGCATGATGGCGACATTCAAATGCGCCGGGTCGGTCACGCCGAGTGCCTGGGTCACCACGTTGCGATGCGGGTGCGCGCGCGCCTGCTCGCTGGTCAGCGTGCCTTGGGCGATGAGCTCCTGCACATAGCTGTGGTCCTGGCTCAGCTGCGCCAGCCGGCCATCGCGCCACAGGTAGGCGCGGCTGTCGCCAACCCAGGCCACTTCGAAACGCTGGCCCAGCACGCGCGCGGCGACCACGGTGGTGCCCATGGGCAAGGTGTCGTTGCAGCGGCGCGAGGTCTTGATGATCTCTTCGTCGGCGATGCGTACCGCCTGGGCCAGCGGGGTACCGGCGCGGACTTCTCGCACGATGGTTTCGCGCGCCAGTGCGCTGGCCACTTCCCCGCAGGCATGCCCCCCCATGCCGTCGGCCACCAGCCACAATCCCAGCTCGCTGTCGCCGTAATAGGTGTCCTCGTTGAGGTCACGGCGCAGGCCGACATGGGTGAGGTGTCCGAATTCGAGCATGGGGCCGGGTCGCCAAGGAGAAGATGCGCCACCATCATCGCGGCCCGGCCGGTTAGCGGCAACACGTCATGCACGGGCGTCGCAGCACCGGTCCACGCCTGGACGCGGGCTAACCCTGTCGACGCCGGCCCGGGCCGCTTGTGGCTGGGGCCATGTGCCCGTATGATGCACGGCCCCAGGACACTGGGGACCATCTGGAGAGGTGGCAGAGCGGTTGAATGTACCTGACTCGAAATCAGGCAGGTGTTTATAGCGCCTCGGGGGTTCGAATCCCCCCCTCTCCGCCAGATTCGCATCAGCCCCCGCAAGGGGGCTTTTGTTTATGTGTGGCAGTCGCCGGCCGCGGCGATGACTACAATCCGCCCGATCCCCGTTGGAGGCCTGTCATGTCCGAGATCCTGGTGCCCGTGTCTTTTGGTGAGCTGCTCGACAAGATCGCGATCCTGCAGATCAAGTCCGAGCGCATGCGCGATGCGGCCAAGTTGACCAATGTGCGCAACGAGCTGTCTGCGCTGGAAACCAGCTGGATGGCGCATCCGGCCGCCGGGCACGACATCGTGCGCCTGCGCGCCGAGCTCAAGGCCGTCAATGAGCGGCTCTGGGTGATCGAGGACGACATCCGCCTCAAGGAACAGGCGCAGAGCTTCGACGATGCCTTCGTGCAGCTGGCCCGCAGCGTGTATATCGAAAATGACGAGCGCGCGCGCATCAAGAAGGAGATCAACCTGGCGCTGGGCTCTTCGTATGTGGAAGAAAAGTCCTATCAGGACTATCGCGCTACCGGCGCCTAAGCGCGCCGGTGGACCGATCGCGCTGGCCGCCTGGTCGGCGCGATCGCCGAGTCATAGTGGTTGGCATTAAGCAACTGGCGCGGCGCTTGCGGTTGTGACATGGGCGTTGATTGGCGGCATCTGCACTGTGTGGCGGTCAGCATGTTTCGATGCAACGCACCTTCAATCGCGGCGCCACATCCCTAGTGCCGATGATCGGCGCGATAGCGCTCAAAGGCGGCGATCGCGTCATCCACGGTGATCAGCGACATCACCTCGTCGAATTCGATCTTTGTTCCCCAGCTCAGCTGGTCGGCCGGTTTTTGCAGGAATTTGCGCGCGGCGTCGTCATAGCGGTCCACGCAATAGCGCACGTCCGAATACGGGCCGCTCCGTCGCGGGTTGCTGGCGGCATGCAGGCCGAGCACCTTCGTGCCCATGGCATTGGCGATATGCATCGGCCCCGAATCCGGCGTGACCACCAGGTTCGCGCGCGCAAGCAGAGCTGGCAGCTGTTTGAGGGTGTCCTTGCCAACCAGGTCCAGCACCGGTGTGCGTGCAGCGGCCACGATGGCATCGGCAGTGCAGCGTTCCAGGTCGCTGCGGCCGCCGCACAGCACGATCCGCCAGCCCTGTGCGGCGGCATGATCGGCCAGCGCGGCGTGGCGATCGGGGTACCAGTTGCGACGTGCGTGGCTGGAGCACGGCGACATCATCAGTACCGGGCGGCCATCGTCGTCCCATTGCGCGCGTGCCCAGGCATGCGCCTGCTCGGGCACTGGCATGTCCCAGCGCACCTGGGTCTGGCGCAGGCCCAGCGGCTCGGCAAAGCTGCCGATGGCGTCGAGCACATGGATGCCGGGGCGGTCTGCGATGCGCTCGTTGACGAACAGGCCATGCAGGTCCTTGGAGCGGCTGCGGTCGTAGCCGATGCGTCGCCGCGCCGGCACGAAGGCCGACAGCACATTGGCGCGAAAGGCCACCTGCATCTGCAGCAAGGCATCGAAGCGGCCCAGTGGCGCAAGCGAGCGGCGTAGCGCGCGCATGCCGGTCACCCCGCTGCGCTTGTCGTAGGCGTGGAATTGCACGCCGGGCAGGCCATCGAGCAATTTCAGCCCGGCCTTGTCGATGATCCAGTGCAGTTGGGTTTCAGGAAACCCCGCCCGCAACGTGCGTACCAGTGGCACCACGTGCGTGACATCGCCCAGAGCGGACAAGCGCAGCAAACACAGCGATGCGGGCGTTACAGCCATGGTGTTGTTAGACTCGATAGATGGTTTCTTTCGATGCCACCGAAGCGCTGGCGCCGTACCGCGAAGGTCGCGGTTATGGCGCCATTCTGTTCGACCGCGAACGGCTGCGGCAAGCCGATGCCATCCTGTTTTCGCCGCAATCGTGGGGCGACAGGGCGCGCCCGGTGGACGCAGGCGGGCGTGGCGGCGCTTGGTTCGTGGATGCGCCATTCGGCCATAGCGTGTTGCGGCAGTACCTGCGTGGCGGCATGGCCGCACGCGTGAGCCGCGATCGCTATCTGTGGAAAGGGGCAGGGCGCACGCGCAGTTTTGCCGAATTCCGGCTGATGCGCGAACTGATCAAACGCAAGTTGCCGGTGCCGCGTCCGTTGGCCGCCTGCTACCTGCGCGAAGGCATGGGCTATCGCGCTGCGCTGTTGATGGAGCGGCTGGAAAACGTGCGCTCGTTGGCCGATCACGCCCAGGTGGCCGGCCGCGGCGCGCCATGGGAGGCGACCGGCCAACTGATCGCCCGCTTCCATCGCGCTGGTCTGGATCACGCCGATCTCAACGCGCACAACATCCTGTTCGATGCCAGCGGGCATGGCTGGTTGATCGATTTCGACCGCGGCGTGCTGCGCATTCCGGCCACACGCTGGCGCGAGCGCAACCTCAAGCGGCTGCATCGCTCGCTGTTGAAGCTGCGCGGCAACCGCAGCCGCGAGGACGTCGACAAGGACTACGCGCGCCTGCATCGGGCCTACGAACTGGCCTGGGGCAGGGGCTACTGATGGACTGGGCCTTGCGGGTGCAGGGAGTCGGCAATGCGTCGGCGGTGGCGCTTGGCTCGCCGATGGCCACGCTCGAGCGCGCCGGTGCGCCCTGGCTGACCATCGATTGCGGCAGCGAGGGGCTGACTGCCTATCAGGCCCAGTATGGCCAGCTGCCTCAGGCAATCTTCATCACCCATGTGCATCTGGACCATGTCGGTGGCCTGGAACGGGTGTTTGTCGACAGCTATTTCTCCGAGCGCCGCGGATGCACGCGCCTGTACGTGCCGGCGCCGGTCGTGCCGCTGCTGCAGCGGCGCATCGCCGATTACCCAAACGTGCTGGCCGAGGGCGGGGCGAACTTCTGGGATGCGTTTCAGCTGGTGCCGGTCGGCGATGCGTTCTGGCACGACGGCGTGCGGCTGGAAGTGTTCCCGGTACGCCACCACTGGCCCGAGACGGCTTACGGATTGCGTTTGAAGGGTGCGCTGGTCTGGACCGGCGATACCCGGCCGATCCCGGAAATGCTGAAGCGTTATGCGGACGATAACGAGCTCATCGCACATGACTGCGGCGTTCACGGCAACCCGTCGCATACTGGCGTGGACGATTTGGAGCGGGAATACCCGCAGGACCTGTTGAGCCGCATGCTGCTGTACCACTACGTCAGCGACGCCGACGGCGATGTGCTGCGTGCACGTGGCCACCGCGTGGCCGTGCCCGGGCAATACCTCGTGCTGGCGAACCCGACCGCCGCGACGGTGTCCTAATGGGCGCCCTGCTGCTGCCGGATCTCGTTACGGCGCCGATGCAGGACCGCTATGGCCGCCCGCTGCGCGATCTGCGCCTGTCGGTGATCGAAGCCTGCAATTTTCGCTGCGGGTACTGCATGCCGGCCGATCGCGTGCCCGACGATTACGGCTTCGACTCTCAGCAGCGGTTGAGTTTCGATCAGCTGGAAACCCTGGTGCGTGCCTTCGTTTCGGTCGGGGTGACCAAGCTGCGCCTGACCGGCGGCGAGCCGCTGCTGCGGCGCGACCTGCCGAGCCTGATTGCACGGCTGACCGCGATCGAGGGCATCGAAGATCCGGCGCTTACCACCAACGGCACCTTGCTGGCCCGCCAGGCCGTCGCGCTGCGGCAGGCTGGGCTGCGCCGCATCACCGTCAGCATGGATGCCTTGGAACCGGCGTTGTTCAGGCGCATGAGCGGCGACCGCGGCGAGATTGCGCAGGTGCTGGCCGGTATTGCCGCCGCCGAGCAGGCCGGTTTCCAGCGGCTGAAGATCAATTGTGTGGTACAGCGTGGTCTCAACGAAGATCAGGTGCTGCCGCTGGTGGAGCACTTCCGCGGCACTGGGCATGTGCTGCGCTTCATCGAATTCATGGACGTGGGCAGTTGCAATGGCTGGACGCCGGATGCGGTAGTCACGTCCGCGCAATTGCACGAACGCATCCACGCGCGCTGGCCGTTGGTGGCACTGGACGCCAATTACACCGGTGAAGTGGCGCAGCGCCATGCGTTCGCGGATGGCGCCGGCGAAGTGGGCTTCGTCAGTTCGGTCAGCGTGCCGTTCTGCGGCGATTGCCAGCGTGCGCGCGTTTCGGCAGACGGGCATTTGTATACCTGCCTGTTCGCCAGCCAGGGGCATGACCTCAAACCGGCACTGGCCAATGGCGATCCTGCGTTGGCAACGCACCTGCGGCAGCTCTGGAGTGTGCGTGGCGACCGCTACAGCGAAGTGCGCGCCTCGGTGCCACGGCGCGGCAAGCCGGTCGAGATGTTTTTGATCGGCGGATGAGCGAGGACGCGCTGCTGGCGCAGCTGCGTATGCTGGAACTGCGTCTGCTTGATCCGCACCTGCGTGCCGATGTGCAGGTGGTGGGAGTGCTGCTGGATCCGGCGTTTGTCGAGTTCGGTCCGTCGGCAGTCGGTACACGCGCAGCGACGCGATCGCGGCTTGTGTGCCCCCGGTATTGCTGCCGAGTACCAGGCCGATGGCGTCAAAGCATGGGGCGGCGCCGTGTCTGGCGCAGTTGGGCTATCGCTCGATAAAGCGTCGGCAAGAGATTGAGCGGCAGGCCTTGCGCAGCCCGTTGTGGCGAACAACGCTGCTGGATGGCAGTTGCTTTTCCACCAAGGCACCCTGTTCACCGAGAATGCCGCATCCTGATGGCCTGTCTTCGCGTTGCTTCCCATGCCTGCAAAATCCCGCTCCGCCCGCCTGACCCACCTCGACGATGTCGGGCTTCCCACCATGGTGGATGTCTCGGATAAAGCGGTCACCGCCCGTAGCGCCACCGCGGAAAGTCGTGTGCGCTTTCCGGCTGCCGTGGCCGCACAGTTGCGCGCCAATGGCTTGCGTAGCGCCAAGGGTGGCATCGTGGAGACAGCGGTGATTGCCGGCACCATGGCGGTCAAGCGCACGCACGAATTGATTCCGTTCTGCCATCCGCTTCCGATCGATGCCTGCCGTTTCGAAATCGACTGGGCGGGCGAGCAGGTGCTGGACATCCGCTGCACGGTGCGCTGCGTGCAGCGCACCGGTGTGGAAATGGAAGCGCTCACCGGTGCCAGCGTGGCTGCCTTGACGGTGTATGACATGTGCAAGGCGTTGTCGCACAGCATGAGCATTGGTCCGACCAAACTGGTGTCCAAGCGCGGCGGCAAGCGCGACATCGGAGCGGCACAATGACGGCCGCGGTGACGGTGCTGTACTTCGCCAGCCTGCGCGAGGCCGCAGGCATTGCCGACGAGCGCGTGCAGACCGGCGCGCAGGATCTGCGCGGCCTGTATGCAGAACTCGATGCGCGGCATGGCCTGCGCTGGACCCCTGCGCAGTTGCGTGTCGCCGTGGATGGTGCATTCGCGCGCTGGGAGGATGCGCTGCGCGATGGCAGCGAAGTGGTGTTTATTCCGCCGGTGTCGGGAGGTTGACTGTGAACGAGCAGGTCGCCGCGATCTTTGCGCTTTCCGAGGTGCCGTTGCCGGTCGATCAAGTGCGTGCCGGGGTGGAACACCCGCATGCCGGCGCGTTCGCCAGCTTCGAAGGCTGGGTGCGCAATCACAACGAAGGCCGCGGCGTGGCCGGCTTGCGCTACGAAGCCTATGCCGCGCTCGCACAGGCCGAGGGGCAGCGCGTTCTTGACGAAGCAATGCAGCGATTCGCCATCGTGCACGCGCATTGCGTGCACCGCGTGGGCGAGCTGCGTATCGGCGAGATGGCAGTGTGGGTCGGCGTCAGTGCGGCGCATCGCGGCGCCGCATTCGATGCGTGCCGCTACATCATCGATGAGGTCAAGGCGCGCGTGCCGATCTGGAAGTACGAGCATTACCTGGAAGGCGACGCGGGTTGGTTGCATCCCGAATCGCAACCGTAGCAATGCAGGTGTGGCGCATCCGCGCGTGAGCAAGACCTGCTTTGCTAAGCGCCTAGCGCAGCACGAGCTGACGGCTGCTGATCGCTCGATCAACCGCGCGAAAGCCAATGCTCCGGCTAGCTTGCCTGGAGTCTGTCGAAGTGAGGGTGGTGTCCCCGCCGGTTGACCTCGGCGCCCGCATCAATCGATACCGTTGCTGCCTTCCGGCCCTGGCGGGATTTTCGATCTAGCGTCGCGAGGGACCGACGGGGCCACCATAAGACGTGGGCCATTGACATGACCCTGCGATTTGAGGCATTGGTGCCTTGCGCAAATCAGAAAACTGGCGGGGAGAGGGGGCGGATGAATCCGCTCTAACCCCTTGATCTCGAACCGGGATCACTAGCCTGACGATTGTACTTGTTGGTGTCCCGCCATTGTAGCTGTTGGGCCCACCAATTCGCTAGGGGGCACGAGTGGAAAATCTGAACAGCCGTCTTACTTGACTTGAAAGCTTTGGCGTTGCAACCAGATACGATGTCAGACCGCTCAAAGTCTTCGAAATGATGCCGATAAGCTGTGAGGCTCCCCCGAAGTAGAGCATTGCCAAAGTCGCTAAATTTGTTTAGATGGTTTGAGAAACAAAAATTAACCTGATTAGCCCTATCCCTCAGCCATGAAAGTTGCTTGCCATGCGCAAAACGCGCTCTGGGCAAGGTTTACAGCGCATCAGCGCCGTCGCCAGTCGCGGCAGCATCTGTTCCAGATCGAATCGACGGTTGAATCGATAGGCCGCTTCGGCCAAGTAGCGCCGCGCATATTTGGCTTGGCGCACCGCATGGTAGGTGCCGCTGATGGCACGTTTGACATTGCCCAGCACCACATTCAACCAACGTGCTCCCTGGACTTCGGTTGCAGCACGACCGCCGCCGGTATCGAGGCTGGTGTGGGCATGCCCGGCCTCCTCCAGACGGCGAAAGCACGCCAAGCCGTCGCTATAGACCTCGCATCCCGGCTCCAGACGCCGT
>NZ_JFAQ01000015.1 GCF_001304695.1 Xanthomonas axonopodis | reverse complement strand
CATCTGGAAAGCCGTGGAATGCACTTTGCACGACTGTTCTGACTGGACCTGAAAAACATAACGCCGGAATCTACCCGGCGTTATGTCATGGCTGGGAAATAGTCAGAGGCGGGAGCCGCAGTTGCGAATCCCCACTCCCGAATCTCAGTTCCGGCGTCAGTTAGCCTTATGAATCGCGCGCTTGCTCACCGCCATGGCGGCATCTTGGATCGCCTCGGACAGCGTCGGATGGGCGTGGCAGATGCGGGCCAGATCGTCGGCCGAGCCGTTGAACTCCATCGTCAGCACGCCTTCGTGCACCAGTTCGGAGACGCCCACACCCACCAGGTGCATGCCCAGCACGCGGTCGGTTTCGGCATCGGCGAGCACCTTGACGAAGCCGGCCGGCTCGCCCATGGCGACCGCACGGCCGATCGCCGCGAACGGGAAGCTGCCGGCCTTGTAGGCGACGCCTTCGGACTTGAGCTGCTGCTCGGTCTTGCCGACCCAGGCAATTTCCGGCTCGGTGTAGATCACCCACGGAATGGTGTCGAAGTTGACGTGACCCGGCAGGCCGGCGATCAGCTCGGCCACCGCAATGCCTTCCTCGAAGCCCTTGTGCGCCAGCATCGGGCCGCGCACGCAGTCGCCGATCGCCCACACGCCATCCACGCCGGTGTGGCAGTGCCCATCGACCTCAATCTGGCCGCGGTCGGTGACCTTGACGCCAGTGCCTTCGGCCAGCAGGTTCTTGGTGGCGGCCTTGCGGCCCACGGCCACCAGCAGCTTGTCCACGGTCAGGGTCTGCTCGCCAGCTGCGTCGGTGTAGCTGAGCACCACCTGCTTGGCGTCGCCGCTGCCAGTGATCTCGGTCTTGCCGACCTTGGCGCCGAGCTTGATGTCCAGACCCTGCTTCTTGAATTCCTTTAGCGCGGTCTTGGCCACTTCGGCGTCGGCCAGTGCCAGGAAATCCGGCAGCGCTTCGAGGATGGTGACCTCGGCGCCCAGGCGCTTCCACACGCTACCTAGCTCCAGGCCGATCACGCCGGCACCGATGACGGCCAGACGCTTGGGCACGGCGGTGAAATCCAGGCCGCCGACGTTGTCGACGATGGTGTCGCCGTCGAACTTGGCGAACGGCAGTTCGATTGATTGCGAACCGGCCGCCAGGATCACGTTGGTGCCCTTGAGCTCGATCTCGCCGCCTTCATGCTGGGTCACCTTGACGATGTTGCCCGGTTGCAGCTGGCCGAAGCCGTAGTACGGGGTGATCTTGTTGGCCTTGAACAGCATCGCGATGCCGCCGGTGAACTGCTTCACGATCTTGTCCTTGCGGCCGATCATGGTGGGCACGTCCATCTTGGCGTCGTTGAAGCTGATGCCGTGGTCGCCGAACAGGTGACCCATGTTCCAGAACTGGCGCGAGGAATCCAGCAGCGCCTTGGACGGGATACAGCCCACGCGCAGGCAGGTGCCGCCCAGCGCCGGCTTGCCGTCCTTGCCGAGCGCCGCGTCGATGCAGGCGACCTTCATGCCCAACTGGGCCGCGCGAATCGCCGCGTGATAGCCGGCCGGACCGGCACCGATGACGACGACGTCGAATTGTTCTTGTTCGCTCATTCTTCGCTCACGAGATTGGGAATTGGGGATTCGCAAAACGCAGGATGCTCGGGACCGGGACGCTTTCGCCAATCCCGAATCCCGAATCACCAATCCCGGCTTTCATCACAGACCGAACAGCATCCGGCCCGGGTTTTCCAGCTGGTTCTTGATGTCGACCAGGAACTGCACCGAATCCTTGCCGTCGATGATGCGGTGGTCGTAGGACAGCGCCAGGTACATCATCGGGGCGATCACGACCTGGCCGTTCTCGGCGATCGGACGTTCCTTGATCGCGTGCATGCCCAGGATGGCGCTCTGCGGCGGGTTGATGATCGGCGTGGACAGCAGCGAGCCGAAGGTGCCGCCGTTGGTGATGGTGAAGGTGCCGCCCTGCAGATCGTCCAGGCCCAGCTTGCCGGCGCGCGCCTTGGCGGCGTAGTCGGCAATGCCTTGTTCGACATCGGCGAATGACTGGCGCTCGACATTACGCAGCACCGGCGTGACCAGGCCCTTGTCGGTCGACACCGCAATCGAGATGTCGCTGTAGCCGTGATAGATGATGTCGTCGCCGTCGATCGAGGCATTGACCAGCGGGAAGCGCTGCAGCGCGTTGGCCGCGGCCTTGACGAAGAAGCTCATGAAACCGAGCTTGATGCCGTGCGCCTTCTGGAACTCGTCCTGCAGTTCCTTGCGTGCGGCCGAGACCTTGGCCAGATTCACTTCGTTGAAGGTGGTCAGCATCGCAGTGGAGTTCTTGGACTCCATCAGGCGCTTGGCGATGGTCTTGCGCACGCGGGTCATCGGCACGCGCTCTTCCGGGCGAGCACCAGAAGCCCTGCCAACGCCGCCGGCCTTGGCGAAGTTGACGATGTCTTCCTTGGTCACCGCACCGCGACGGCCGGTGCCTTCGACCTGCGACGGATCCACGCCCTGGGTGATCGCGGAGAAACGCGCACCCGGCGGCAACGCATCGGCAGCGGACTTGGACGCAGCAGCAGGAGCGGCGGCCGGCGCCGCAGCGGCCGGCGCCGGTGCAGCGGCCTTCTTCTCGTCAGCCGGTGCAGCCGCAGCCACGGCGCCTTCTTCGATGATCGCCAGGATCTGGTTGCTGGTGACCGTGCTACCGGTGTCGAACTTGATTTCCTTCAGCACGCCGTCGACCGGCGAAGGAACTTCCAACACGACCTTGTCGGTTTCCAGGTCGACCAGATTCTCGTCGCGCTTGACCGCTTCGCCGGCCTTCTTGTGCCAGCTGGCGATGGTGGCGTCGGAAACGGATTCGGGCAGTACCGGAACTTTGACTTCGGTGGCCATTCGGGGAGTGTCCTAGGGTTTTCGTTCTTTGGGGAAGAGGAGTTATTCAGCGACTTGGTCGTTGAACGGGTTGAGCAGCGCATCGGCGACCAGCTTCTGCTGCTCGATGATGTGGTCGGCCATGTGGCCGGCGGCAGGCGAGGGCGAACGGGCACGGCCGGCGTAGTGCAGGCTCTGACCGCCGGCCAGGCAGAAGTTGAGGTGGTGGCGGATCTGGTACCACGCACCCTGGTTCTGCGGCTCTTCCTGGCACCACACCACGTCGGTGACGTTGGCATAGGCCTTCAACTCGGCGGCCAGCTGCGCACGCGGGAACGGATATAGCTGCTCCACACGCAGGATGGCGACATCGTCCTGGCCGCGCTTGGTCTGGTCTTCGAGCAGGTCGTAGTACACCTTGCCCGAGCACAGCACCACGCGCTTGACCTTGGCCGCATCGGCCTTGGCGTCCGGGATGAGATGCTGGAACTGCCCGTCGGCCAGTTCTTCCAGGCTCGACACCGCCAGTTTGTGGCGCAGCAACGACTTGGGCGTCATCACCACCAGCGGCTTGCGGGTGGTCATGCGCATCTGGCGGCGGATCATGTGGAAGCACTGCGCCGGCGTTGTCGGCACGCAGACCAGCATGTTCTCCAGCGCGCACAGCTGCAGGAAGCGCTCCAGACGTGCAGAGCTGTGCTCCGGGCCCTGGCCTTCGTAGCCATGCGGCAGGAACAGCGACAGACCCGCGATGCGGCCCCACTTGGCTTCGCCGGCGGCGATGAACTGGTCGATCACCACCTGCGCGCCGTTGGCGAAGTCGCCGAACTGCGCTTCCCAGATGCACAGCGCATTGGGGTCGGTGGTGGAGTAGCCGTATTCGAAGCCCATCACCGCTTCTTCGCTCAGCAGCGAGTCGATGACAGTGGCGTCTTCCGGGTTCTGTACCAGCTGGCGCAGCGGCAGGTAGTAGTCGTCGGTCTTCTGGTCATGCAGGATCGCGTGACGGTGGAAGAACGTGCCACGACCGGCGTCCTGGCCAACCAGGCGCAGCTTGTGGCCTTCGGCCAGCAGCGTGGCGTAGGCCAGGTTTTCGGCAAAGCCCCAGTCGCCAGGCTGATCGCCGGCAGCCATCTTGACGCGATCTTCGTAGATCTTCGCCACGCGGGCGTGCAGCTCCACGCCTTCGGGGATGGTGGTGATCAGCTTGGCCAGACGGTCCAGCTGCTCGCGCTTGACGCGCGTGTCCACCGGATCGGCAGCGGTGCCAACCAGGTACTTGGACCACTCGATGGCGAATTCGTCCGGCTTGCGCTTGGCCAGTTCGGTGGTGTATTCGCCCGAATCGAGCTTATTGCGGTAGACATCCACCAGCGCCTTGGCCTCGTCGGCGCTCAGTACGCCTTCGCTTTCCAGCTTGGCGGCGTACAGCTCGCGGGTGGTCTTGTGCTTGCGGATGGTCTGGTACATCACCGGCTGGGTCGCTGCCGGTTCGTCGGCTTCGTTATGGCCCCAACGGCGGTAGCAGACCAGGTCGATGACCACGTCCTTCTTGAACTGCTGGCGGAATTCGTAGGCCAGCTTGGAGACGAACATCACCGCGTCCGGGTCGTCGCCATTCACGTGGAAGACCGGCGCGCCGATCATCTTGGCCACGTCGGTGCAGTACAGCGTGGAGCGGGCATCGTCGCGGGTGCTGGTGGTGAAGCCAATCTGGTTGTTGATGACGATATGCACGGTGCCGCCGACCGCGAAACCGCGCGCCTGCGACATCTGGAACAGCTCCATCACCACGCCCTGGCCGGCGAATGCGGCGTCGCCATGGATCAAGATCGGCAGCACGGTCTTGCGCTCGGCATCGCCGAAGCGTTCCTGGCGCGAGCGCACACTGCCGACCACGACCGGATCGACGATTTCCAGGTGCGAAGGGTTGAACGCCAGCGCCAGATGCACCTGCTTGTCGGTACCAACGGCGATGTCGGCCGAGAAACCCATGTGGTACTTGACGTCGCCGGTATGTGCGCGGTCGTCATGGGCATGCTCGAACTTGCCTTCGAATTCGTCGAACAGCTTGCGCGGGTTCTTGCCCAGGGTATTGACCAACACGTTGAGGCGGCCGCGGTGGGCCATACCGATCACGATGTCCTTGACCTGATCGTTGCCGGACTGGCGAATGATCTCGTCCATCATCGGAATCAGCGAATCGCCGCCTTCCAGCGAGAAACGCTTCTGGCCGACGTACTTGGTATGCAGGTAGCGCTCCAGGCCTTCGGCGGCGGTCAGCCGCTCCAGGGTGCGCTTGCGGCTGGCCGCATCGCCTGCGATCTTGCCGCCGGCATCTTCCAGGCGCTTGTAGATCCACTGGCGCTGGTCGAATTCCTGGATGTGCATGAACTCGGCGCCGATGGTGCTGGCGTAGGTCGCCTTCAGGCGCGTCAGCAGATCCTTCAGCTTCATCCGCGGCTGGCCACCGACGCCGCCGGTGCTGAACTCGCTGTCCAGATCGGCCTGGGACAGGCTGTGGAACGGCAGGTCCAGATCGGGTGGGTTGACCGGCGGGGTCAGGCCCAGCGGGTCGAGCTGTGCGCCGAGGTGGCCACGCGCGCGGTAGGCGGTGATCAGGCGGCCGACATTGCGCTCGCGTTCGTCACTGGCGCCTGAGCCAGTGCCGGCGTTGGCAGCTTGCTTGGAGGCAGCGAGGATGTGGGCGATGGCTGCCGAGTGCGGGACATCACCGGCACCGCGACCTTCGAAACCATCGAAGTAGCTCTTCCACTTAGGATCGACACTGTCCGGGGCGACGAGGTACTGCTCGTACAGATCCTCGATATAGGCGGCGTTACCGCCGGCGAGCTGCGATGACTGCGCGAACTGCTTTAGGAGATTATCCACGATGGTAAGTCGGGTCTGCTGTGGGGATGATTGTGCGGAAGCGGCAGGGCGAGATGCCCCGTCGGTCGGTCTCAAATCTCGAAAATTATACCCCCTTGCGCTTGTGAGGGGGCGTCTGCAAGCTGACCGGCGGGGTAGACCAATTTTGTGCGCGCCTACCTGCAAGGGGCGCTGCGGCGTTAGATGCCTAGCGCGCGTGGCTCGCTCCAAAGGGCGCTGCGCTCCCATATCTGCGCGAATTCGCGCTCCAACTGGCGGCTGCGCGCTGCGCCCGACAGCCAGGTTTCGCCATCATCGAAGCGATGACCTGTTGGACGAAAGTAGTAGGCGTCGTCGCCGACAACATAGACCGATGCAAAACTTGCATCGACCGGGTCGCTGACCGCGCGGAACCGGAACACGCTGGGCAGGCGCTGTGCCAGGCGCAGCATCGCGCTGCTGCTGGCCGCGGCGCTGGCGGTGTCTTGCACCAACACATGCACGCGCTTGTCGTGGCGGGCGGCGGCAAAACGGCGCAGCGCATCGAGCACCGCCGCGTTGTCGAACAGGGGCGGGTCCAGGGCGCGGGTGTAGATCAGCACCTGGCGGCGCGCGGCGCACAGCAGCCCGGTGGTGGCAGCCAGGGCTGCGGTGAAGGTGTCGACTGCCATCGGGCCGTCGAGGCGACGGTGCACGACGGTTCCGGGGGCATCGTGGGTCTGGCCGATGCGCGGCGGTGAGGAGAGGGGAGCGGCGTCGGGCAGAAAGCCCAGGCGCGCGAAGACCGCTTCCGCGGTGGGGGTGGGGCATGCGCGCAGGCTGGGCCAGTCGTGCTGGCGGGCGGTATCGACGGCGGCAGCGAGCAGCTGGTCGGCCACGCCACGGCGGCGCCAGTCGGGCAGAACGCCGAGCCGGTCGAGACGGCGGTCGGCGGTGAGCCGCACCGAGGCGACCATCTGGCCATCGACGCGTGCGGCCAGATGCAGGCTGAGCGGGTCCAATGCGTCCCACTCGGCACCGCCGGTGGCGCCAGCGGTGTTGGTGGCGCAGGCCAGCCGCAGCGCACGCAGCGCCGTGGCATCGGTCGCCGGGTTCAGCGTGACGATCTGCAGGCTGGCGTGCGCGGTCATGCGGGCCTGGTGGTGTGGTCGCTGTCGTTCGAATCGGCCGCGTCGGCGATCTCGCTGTCGACGTCCTGCTCGGCGTCTTCGCCGGGCTCGACTTCGGCATCCAGCGCCTCTGCCGGGGTGCCGGCAGCGTCGGGAACCTGTTCGACATCGGCGTCCGCATCGATGTCCTCGTCCGTCTCCGGCGCGTCGTCCTCGGCGTCTTCGTCGTCGTGGTCGGCGGACACGCTCAGGGCATGCGCGTGGTCGTCGTCTGCAATGTCGTCTTCGGCATCTTCGTGGGCGCGCTGATAGTGGCCCTGTGCCAGCAGCTCCAGCACCACCTCACGGCCACGCGGCGACAACTGCGCGTACAGCGTGCCGTCGATCTCTTCGGCCGCGGCCAGCCGGTACGCATCCTTGGCCGACAGCGCAAACTCCAGGCCGCTGCAGAACAGCGTGGCGCCGCGCTTGGCACGCCGCCAGGCCAGCCGCGACCACGGGTGGCGGTGCAGCAGCACGCCTTCTTCCAGCGCCTGCTCGACCGCTTCGCGCGGGATCGGCTCGTGCGCCGGCACCACGTCGCCGGAGGCGCGGTAGGTGGTCATGAAACGGCCGAACCAGTCGCCCAGGCGATCCGGGTCGTTCATGCGCAGCGCATTGAGCGCTGCGACTACGCGGTTCATCGCGGTGACGTCGATTTCGTAGGGATCGGCCGGCACCTTGAGGTCTTCGTCGTGATAGCGCACGGCCTCGTCGGCATCGGCGATCAAGGTGTCCAGGTAATCGCCGATCAGCTCGGCCGAGGACGGTGCGCGGGTGCCGATGGAGAAGGTCAGGCACGCGTCTTCGGCCACACCGTGATGCGGGATCAGCGGCGGCAGGTAGAGCATGTCGCCTGGGCCCAACACCCAATCGTGGGTGGGCTTGAACTCGCGCAGCAGCTTGAGCTCGACATCGTCGCGGAACGCCAGCGGCGTGGCCTTGCGGCCCTGGACGGTGCGCGCGTCGATCTGCCAGCGGCGGTGGCCCTGGCCCTGCAGGAGGAACACGTCGTAATGGTCGACATGCGCGCCTACCGAACCGCCGGTGGCGGCGAAGCTGATCATGATGTCGTCGATACGCCAGCGCGGCAGGAAGCGGAAGTGCTCCAGCAGGGTACGCACGTCGGCGTCCCATTTGTCCACGTCCTGCACCAGCAAGGTCCAGTCATGGTCGGGCAGCCCGGGGAAATCGGTTTCCTGGAACGGGCCGGTACGCACGTCCCAGCCGTCGGTGGCGCGGTCGTGGCTGATCAGGCGCGCCAGCACGCCGTCTTCGCAGGCCAGACCGGCCAGGTCTTCCGGCTGCAGCGGCGAGGCGAAATCCGCGAACGCATTGCGGATCAACAGCGGGTGCTTTTGCCAGTAATTGCGCAGGAAACGCTCGACCGGCATACCCAGCGGCTGTCCCGGACGGGCCTGGACTTCGATGGCAAGTGGGGTCGCTTTACGTACGGCCATTTGGGGTCCTTACACGATGTAGAAGAGAGTGCGGTGCGCGGCATCGGCCGGCGCCAATGGCCTATTGTCGACTGCCCGAGCCGGATGTGCACCTGTGCGGCGTGCAGCGTGCCGGCTCCCGTTCGCCGCTGCAGGGCTGGTCAGCGTTTCCGATTGCTTCTTCGTGTGATGGCCTTCGAGCGGCATGGTGGCGCTCTCCGCGCACGCCGATCGCCGCGTGCGCGGAGAGCGCATGGCACGCATCACATCACCTTGTTGCCGCTGCCGCGGTCGTCCAGCGAAGGTTTGCTGGAGGGGTTGACGGTGTTGTCGTTGCCCGAAAACCGTACCTGTTTCACGGCGCGCGCCAGCACCAGATTCTTGTTGCCCTGGATGTCCACGTGATCGACATCGGTCAGATTGAGCGTGTTGTCGTGACCGCTCACGCTGAGCTGGCCAAGTTGCTTGTTGAGCACCGTGAAGTTGCTTCCCTCCAGCCGAATGCTGCGTGCGGTGTCCAGATTCATCGCGCCACGCGAGGCGGTAATGGTGACCATGCCGCACTCGCCGTGCAGGATCCATTCGCTGTCATCACGGGTCAGCCGGACATCCTTGCCGGCACAGTCTGCGCCCTGGCCGGATCGGTCAGGGTGGTCGAGACCGCCGACAGCGCCTGTGCAGCGGGGCCGTCGCCACCGCATCCACTCAGTGCAACGACGCTTGCCAGCGTCACCAGGGACAGTGCTGTGTGAGTGACGCGCATCGCCGATCTCCTGAAAGTGAGGCCGGCACGATAGCAGTCAGGTTCGGTCACCCATGTGCAGGCGCTCGACGGGCGTCCAGTCCGCTGACGACGTGCGACGCATCCGACGCGAGCTGCCGTGGCGTCGTCATCGCTGGCTTGAACGTGCTCCATCGGCATGCGGTGATGCCGATGAAGGCTCGCCGATGAAGCTTCGCCGATGCGTCGATGACGTGGCCCGCTTCGCAAGTTCCCACCGCGCGTGCGGTTCGGTCAGCTCAGATCGCGCGCGCCAACTGCTCGGCCAGGCCGGTGTAGGCGCCGGGGGTGAGCGCGCGCAGGCGCTGCTTGTCGTCTTCCGGCAGTTGCAGGCTTTCCACCAAGGCCTGCATCGAGGCGGCGGTGATGCCCTGGCCGCGGGTCAGGGCCTTGAGCTGTTCGTAGGGGTTCGGCAGGCCGTGGCGGCGCATGACCGTCTGCACGGCTTCGGCCAGCACTTCCCAGGCGGCCTCCAGGTCGGTATCCAGACGCTCGGGATTGACGGTGAGCTTGCCCAGGCCCTTGGCCAGCGAATCCAGCGCGACCTGGGTGTGGCCGAACGCGGTGCCGAGTGCGCGCAGCACGGTGGAATCGGTGAGGTCGCGCTGCCAGCGGCTGATCGGCAACTTGGCGGAAAAGTGTTCGAACAGCGCGTTGGCGATGCCGAAATTGCCCTCGGCATTTTCGAAGTCGATGGGGTTGACCTTGTGCGGCATGGTCGAGGAGCCAACTTCGCCCTCTGTCAGCTTCTGCTTGAAATAGCCCAGCGAGATATAGCCCCAGATGTCGCGCGCCAGGTCGATCAGGATGGTGTTGGCGCGGCGGCTGGCATCGCCGATTTCGGCCACGCTGTCGTGCGGCTCGATTTGGGTGGTGTAGGGGTTGAACACCAGGCCCAGGCTTTCCACGAAACGCTGTGCGAACGCCGCCCAGTCCAGGTTCGGGTACGACACCAGGTGCGCGTTGTAGTTACCGACCGCGCCGTTGATCTTGCCGGTCAGCTCGACCGCGGCGATCTGCTTGCGCTGGCGCTCCAGGCGCGCGACCACATTGGCAATTTCCTTGCCCAGCGTGGTGGGCGAGGCGGTCTGGCCATGGGTGCGCGAGAGCATCGGATGGGAAGCCTGAGCATGGGCGAGGGTGCGCAGCGCGGCGATAATGCCATCCAGGCTGGGCAGCAACACTTCGCTGCGGGCCTGCTCCAGCATCAGCCCGTAGCTGAGGTTGTTGATGTCTTCGCTGGTGCAGGCAAAGTGCACAAATTCCAGTGCCGGCCCGAGCTCGGCGTCGTCGGTGAGCTGCTCCTTGATGAAGTACTCCACCGCCTTGACGTCGTGGTTGGTGGTGCGCTCGATCTCCTTGACCCGCGCGGCATGGGCCACGCTGAAATCGTCGGCCAGTGCGCGCAGCCGCTGCGCGGCAGCCGGCGAAAACGGCGCCAGCTCGGCAATGCCCGGCTCGGCGGCCAATGCCAGCAACCATTCGATTTCGACCCTGACCCGCGCCTTGATCAGGCCGTATTCGGAGAAGATCGGGCGTAGCGCGTCCACCTTGGAGGCGTAGCGGCCGTCGAGCGGGGACAGGGCGAGCAGGGCGGAATCCGACATGGGCAAGAGAGGCAGCGGTGACGGTGGGGCCAGCATTCTACGCCGCCGGCGCCGCGGGCAGGCCGGTGCGCTGCAAAACCGGTCCCTAAGCCCACGCCAGCGCGGGCTGAATGGCGGGCTACCTGCGTAGCAGAGGAGCCCGCCATAGCGCAATCTGCGTTTTATGGTGGGGTTCCCCGCACTGTTCCGGCCTGCCATGCGCCCGATCTTCGCTCGCCTCACCCTCGCGATCTTGCCCGCCGCGCTGCCCGCCGCTGCGCAGGATGCCGACTTCGCCGCGCAGGCGGCGGCGCTGTATCGCACCCCGCCCGCGATCGCTGGCTGCCGCGCCGGGGACCTGCAGCCGGCGCAGCGACAACGCGTGCTGGCGCTGATCAACGATATCCGTCGGCTGCACGGTCTGGAGGAGGTCGACGACGACCCGGCGGCCGAGCCCGAAGCCACCCAGGCGGCCCTGGTCATTGCCGCCAACGGCCGCCTCAGCCATACGCCGACGCCGGACTGGCGCTGCTATTCCGATACTGCGGCCAAGGGCGCGCGCCGTAGCCTGATCTATGGCGGAGTCAGCTCGCCGCTGCTGGGTTTTTCCAGCGCCGAACAGATCGTGGTCGAGTGGCTGACCGACGCCAACAATGTCAGCGCCGGTGGACTGGGTCACCGCCGCTGGCTGCTGGATCCGTTTCTGCAACGCGTCGCCTTCGGCATGGTGGCCGGTCGCGAGGGCAGTGCGTTCAGTAGCGGTGCCGCGCTGCGCTTCGTTCCGGCGGTGGGCGTCGCCGCGCGCACGCGCGAGGATTTCATCGCCTGGCCGATCGGTGAGTATCCGCGCCGCTACTACGCCGACGATGCGCTGTTGTCGTTCACCGCATTGCCGGACCGCAACCGCAAATTTGCCAACCGCGATGTCGACTACGCCGATGCGCAGGTGCAGATCAGCGAGCGTGGCGGACGCCAGTTGCAGGTGCGCGACCTGAGCGACGACCATGAAGGTTTCGGGGTGCCCACAGCCTGCAGTTCCGGGTGCCGCGCTTGCAGCCGGGTGTGATCTACGAGGTGACCATTCGCGGGGTGAAGTTCTGCGGGCAGTCGCGCGATTACCGTTATTGGTTTCGCATCGGCCAATCGCCTGGCGCGTCCGCCGAATGAATCGACGGCATCAGCTTGCCGCGTCGACGGCTTCGCCCACCGGGCGCACCGTGACCGCCTGGATGCGATGGCCTGCCATGCGCCGCACGGTCAGCAGGTGGCCATCCAGTTCCAGCGTTTCGCCTTCCTCGGGCAGGCGCTGCAGCTGATACAGGATCAGCCCGCCGACCGAATTGACGTGGTCCGGCGCGCTCAGATCCTGGCCGAGCAGGCGTTCCAGGCGGAAGATCGACGTGCTGCCGGCGACCAGCAGCGAGCCGTCCTGGCCACGGATCGGGGCATCGCGCACCACATGGTGGTGCTCGTCCTCGATGTCGCCGACCACCACTTCCAGCAGGTCTTCCAGGGTGAAGAAGCCCAGGATGCGGCCTTCTTCTTCCACGCAAAGCGCCAGATGGGTGGTGCCGGTGCGGAATTGTTCCAGCGCGCTGGGAATCGGCGTTTCCAGGGTCAGTACGGTGGGAGGGCGCAGCAGCGGGCGCAGATCGTCCAGGTTCTGGCCGCGTGCCATCGCCACCAGCAAATCCTTGGTGTGCAGGATGCCCAGCACTTGCTCGCCATCGGCATCGAACCAGGGGGGGGGAGCGGCTGTAGCGCGACTCGCTGAATTCGGCCAGTACCGCTTGCAGGGTCATGCCTTCGCGCAGGCTGCGCATGTGCTCGCGCGGACGCATCAGATCGCCGGCGACCAGATCCGGCAATTCCAGCGCGTGACTCATCAAGGCCAGCCCCTGGTCCGGCGCTGCGGCGTTCGGGTCCTGGCGGCCGACGATCAGCATCAATTCTTCGCGTGAGTAACGATGCGAGTGGTGTTCCACCTCGCCCCAGCCGAGCAGGCGCAGAAAGCGGTTGGCGCTGGTATTGAGGACCCAGATGGCCGGGTACATCAGCCAGTAGAAAACGTACAGCGGCGCGGCGGTCCACAACGACATGCGTTCCGGGCGGCGGATCGCCATGGTCTTGGGCGCCAGTTCGCCCAGCACTATGTGCAGGAACGAAATCAGGCTGAAGGCGATTGCCAATGCTGTGAATTGTGCCGCTTCCGGCGACAGGCCCAGCGTATCGAACAGCGGTTGCAGCAGATGTGCGAAAGCCGGCTCGCCGACCCAGCCCAATCCGAGCGAGGCCAGAGTGATGCCGAGCTGGCAGGCCGACAGATACGCATCCAGACCAGATGCGCGTGCACGCCGAGCAGCAAGCGCCCGCGCCAGCCGTTGGTCTGCGCCAGGCCCACCGCCTGGGTGTGTCGCAGCTTGACCAGCGCGAACTCGGCGGCGACAAAAAACCCATTCAACAGCACCAGCAACAATGCCACCAACAGCAGCAGGACGTTACCCAACATGGCCGTCTCCTAGCGCTGCAGGAGCGGTACATCCGCGTGCGACTGCATGTGCAGGAGCGATGAGTAGTGTCGCGGCAACCGATGCGGCACGTGCGTTTCTACAGTCAGGCTCATCGCCCATGGCAGCTTGGTACCTCGTCATGATCAGCAAGCAGTCTAGCCGACAGCGTGCGACGACATCGTCGCAACGCGGCGAGCGAGTATCGTAGACAGCCTCGCCAGCGTGGGTACGCCCGCCGCCAGCCATCCATCACTACAAATCAGCAATGTGCGGAGAGTGCAGATGAGCGAACGTTTCAGGACCGAACACGACAGCATGGGCGAACTGCAGGTGCCCGCCGATGTGTTGTGGGGCGCGCAGACCCAGCGCGCAGTGCAGAATTTCCCGGTGTCCGGGCAGCCGATGCCGCGTGGTTTCATTCGCGCGCTTGGCTTGATCAAGGCCGCCGCAGCCGGCGTCAACGCCGAGCTTGGATTGCTGCCCAAGTCGATCGGCAAGACCGTGCAGGCCGCTGCGTTGCGAGTGGCCGAGGGCAGCTTCGATGCGCAGTTTCCCATCGATGTGTACCAGACCGGTTCGGGCACCTCGTCCAACATGAATGCCAATGAGGTGATTGCCACCTTGGCCACGCGTGCCGGCAAGGATGCGGTGCATCCCAACGACCACGTCAATCTCGGCCAGAGTTCCAACGATGTGGTGCCCACCGCCATTCGCGTGTCGGCCTTGCTCGCTGTGCAGGAACACCTGCAACCGGCGCTCAAGCATCTGCGCAAGACCATCGACAAGCGCGCCAAATCGCTGGATAAGGTCGTCAAGACCGGTCGCACGCATTTGATGGATGCGATGCCGCTCACCTTTGGCCAGGAGTTCGGCGCGTGGTCGGCGCAGCTGAGCTCCGCACAGGAGCGTATCGACGACGCGCTCAAACGCTTGCGCCGCTTGCCGCTGGGCGGCACGGCGATCGGGACCGGCATCAATGCCGACCCGCGTTTCGGTGGCAAGGTGGCCAAGGCCTTGTCCAGCCTGAGCGGAGCCAGGTTCGAGAGCGCGGAAAACAAGTTCGAAGGACTTGCCGCGCAGGACGACGCGGTGGAGTTGTCCGGCCAGCTCAACGCGCTGGCAGTGGCGCTGATCAAGATCGCAAACGACTTGCGCTGGATGAATGCCGGCCCGTTGGCGGGCCTGGGCGAAATCGAACTGCCGGCGTTGCAGCCTGGCAGCTCGATCATGCCGGGCAAGGTCAATCCGGTGATTCCCGAAGCCACCGTGATGGCGTGTGCGCAGGTGATCGGCCACCACACTGCGATCACCATCGCCGGGCAGACCGGCAACTTCCAGTTGAACGTGACTCTGCCGCTGATCGCCTACAACCTGCTGGATTCCATCACCTTGCTGGGCAACGTGTCGCGTCTGTTGGCCGACACCGCCATTGCCGGGCTGAAGGTGCGTCAGGAGCGCGTCCGCGAGGCGCTGGACCGCAACCCCATTTTGGTGACGGCACTGAACCCGATCATCGGTTACGAAAAAGCCGCGGCGATCGCCAAGCGTGCCTACAAGGAGCAGCGCCCGGTGCTCGATGTGGCAAAGGAAGAAAGCGGGCTCGGCGAAGCGGAACTGCGGCGATTGCTCGACCCGGCGGCATTGACGCGTGGCGGTATCCAGGCCGGCGGCGGTGGCGGCGGCTGATCGCTGCTGCGTGTGTAGATGCGCACCCGTGCGCGATGAGGTGTAATCGGTGACTCCTCATCGCGCTGGCGCGTTCCCGCGGGTTTCTTGCTGCTTCCAGCCGCTTGGCTAACCTACGCTAAGCGTCAGTGCCGCTCGGCTTGCACGTTAATGAAACTCTCGCGATATGGCTGCAGCGACGGAATTTCATCCAGCAACTCGCCACTGAGGGTCTGGATTTCCGGCGTAGCGGTCAGCTTGATCGACTTGTACTCGGGATCCGGACCGGCCTCGTTGACCGCCTGTTGACGCAACATCTGCAGGTGGCCGAACAGCAACTGCAGCTTGGCGCGCGTCGGCTCCCTCTGCGGCAGCGCGATGTCGTCGATCTTGAGCGTGCCATCGGGGGTGATTTCGGCATTGGCAGCCGGCGGGCGGCGGATCATCACCGACTGCGTGGTAACCGCAACGCGCGGCTTGCCGCGTTCGGCGCGGCGAGACGACTGGTCGCCACAGGCAGCAAGCGTGCAGAGCAGCAGCGCCATGCAGAGCATCACGAACTTGTTCATGGGGGCGATGGAATGAGGAGAGCGCACTAGTGTAATCCCGCGCCGGCCTGCGGATTGTCAAAGCGGCAGCCCGGTTGACTGGCAACATGTCGCAGCGCATCGTTCCGTTTGGTCGCCGTGTACGCATCGCCGGCTCAAGCGCTCCGGCTGGCCACTCAGCGGCGGCACACGCCATGCGAACAGTTGCCCAGGCCATGCGCACGCAGTTGCTGAGCGTCGCTGTTGGAGCGGTTGCCATATCCTCGCGAACAGTCGTCAATTCGGCGTGGGGCGCATGGGCGCGGCAGTGTACGAGGCGCACATGCTGCACCGTGCACCGACGACGCCCGCCTGGGGGTGGGCGTCGTCGGTCTGCCGGCCGCTCTACTTGCGGCAATCGTCGATGTCGTGCTGCGTCAGGGTCGAATACGGCGCAAACGCCGGCACCAGGTGCGCGGCTGCATCCTGCGCGGTGCGCAGCGTGGCCAGCTGATCGCAGATCTGCAGCGCCTTGTGCTTGAAAAGGTGTCTGCCTCGGCCTCGATCTTGTCGCCCATCTGATCGGAGTTGCCGCTGAGCACGCCCCTGATCGCTTCGCCTGCCGCATGTGCGCCAAACGCCGCGCCCTGGGTGCCGATGTCGATACCCTTCTTGGCCACGCCTTGCACCTGCGCGTAGTAACTGCGCATCGCCTGACGTTGCGCCTGGTTCAAGTCCACCGGTTTGCCGTCGATGCTGAGCGCGCTATCGACACTGATAGTGGCTGCCGGCAAGCCATCGCGCTTGAGCGTCAGGCTCTTGCCGATAAAGGTCACGCCGGCACCATTGGCCTGGCCTGGCCGGAGACGTTGACGGTGGGTTCGGATTTGCCGCAACCCACCAGCAACACGCTCATCACTACCGCCGAAACAAGCAATTTGATCAGCAATTCCCCCACATGCTGAAAGACGTCGTTATTTGTCTGCCGGCACTCGCGTGCTTCCGGTGACATTGCTCACACTGATATCGCCGCTGCCCTTGCGCGCCACGTTCAGATCGCCACGCACTTTGCGGACATTCAATGCGCCTGAAGCGACCGACTCCACGTTGACATTGCCTTGCACATCGCGGATATCGACATCGCCAGAGCCGATCGTGCCGATCTTGATGTTGCCTGCGACGCCGTGCAGCTTGACCTCGCCGGACTGCACTTTCGCCACCTCTGCTGCGCCGTGCACCTCGCGCGCCTTGAGGTCGCCCGAGCCCACTGTCAGCACGCGCAGTGCGCCCAGATCTTCCAGTTCGACATCGCCGGAGCCTACCTTGGCCGTCACGCGGCTCTTGGTGTGACGAATCGTCATGTCGCCCGAACCCACGTCGGCGCTGACTGCTGCGGCCCCGTTGATCTGCGCATCGCCGGAACCTACGTCGAATTGCACCAGCAGCGTGCGGGGCACGCTGCCGCGCAGATCCAGGTAGGAATAGCTGTTGCCGAAGGAAAACCGGCGGTCATCGTTCAAGGTGACCACCAGCTTGTCGCCGACGCGCTTTTGGGTCACGGTCAGGCTCTTGAGCAACTCAGCCCTGGCAGCACAGGCGCGCCCGCTCAGTTTCCCGCCGCCGCTGGGCAAGGCGTCCAGATGCAGGTCGTTGGAGGCGACCTCGAACATCACCGACTTCACGCCTGTCAGTTGCAGGTCCAGGCTGCGTGGTTCGGAGAATTTGCACTGCTCCTCTGCCGCTGCAACACCGGGCAATGCGAGCAGGATGGCCAGGCTCAGGGTCAGGCGCATTGGGATGTCCCTCAGGCTTCGGAGCGCCGACGGCGCAGGTAGATGGAAGCGGCGATCAAGGCGATACCGACGGCTGCGCCAATCCAGATGTCCGCGCTGCCATAGACGCGTGTGCTGTCGGTGTGCTGCAGGGCCCATTGCACCAGGTCGCTGGGGCTTTGCAGGGTGCTGCTGTCCAGATTCCCGCTGACCGCAAGTGGCGACCAGGTGCCGGGCAGGGCGCTGAGCAGGCCGCGGTAGCCGACGACGTACCAAATCCAGCCGATCGGCAGCGACACGCCGGGCATCGCCGACAGAATGCTCAGCATCACGCAGGCCAGCAGCGGGAACAGCACCGCCCACAGGAACGGCTTGCTGTTGGCCCAGGCCGAGCAGAACATCAGCCAGCCCACGGTCGGCAGTGCCCACAACAGGCTCATCGGCACGGTCTTGAGCAACAGCCACAGCAGCGAAAACGGGTGCGAATGGGTCGCCAGCGCCCAGGGGCTGGGCACGCCTGCAATCGATGCGCCAAGGATGGCGATCAGCCACAGCGCCATGCCGACCGCCGCACCGATCACGATGGAGATCAGCGGCGCCAGCAGCAACGCCCAGGCGGCCTTGGACAACACCGTCTGCACGTCCGACACCGGCAACGATTTCCAGAACAGCACGCTGCGGTCGCGGCGGTCGTCGTACAGGCTGCCGAGCGCATAGAAAAACACCACAAACGCCAGGACCACCGAGGCAATGCCGATGCCGCCCAGCAGCAGGCCGTCGCCGACCTGGCCCAGCGTGCGGTTGTATTCGGCCAGATCGTCCATGGTGATGCTGTCGCCGACCATGTTGCGGCGCGCACTGATCGCACCGATCACCGCGCCCAGCAGCGCGAAGAACACCGCAATGCCGCCGGTGATGAACTGTGCCCACACGAAGCCGCCACGGTGCTCCCAATATTCGCGTTTGAGCAGCCAGGCGAAGGTGCGTGCGGGTGATGCTTGGTTGGTCACTGCATTCATGCGTAGGTCCCCTTCATGACCGCAACGAACAGGTCGGCTAGGCCGGGATTGCGGGTTTCGCCAAAACGGGCGAGCTGCTCTTTCGGCGCGCCATCGAACAACATCACGGTCTTGCCGAACGGCAGGCCGCGCTCGTCGATCGGTTTCAGGGCGCGCGCTGCATTCAGCTGGTCGGCACCAACCAGGACTTCGGTGTAGCGCTCGGAGACGTTTTCCATGTCGGCGGTGAGCACGATGCGACCGTCGCGGATGAACATCACATCGGTAAGGATGTGTTCGATTTCTTCGACCTGGTGGGTGGTGACGATGATGGTCTTCTGCTCGTCGAAGTAATCCTCCAGCAGGCGCTGGTAGAACTGCTTGCGGTAGAGGATGTCCAGGCCCAGGGTCGGTTCGTCCAGTATCAGGATGCGTGCTTCGATGGCCATCACCAGCGCCAGATGCAGCTGCACGATCATGCCCTTGGACAATTCGCGCACCCGCGACTTGCGGTTGAGCTGGGTATTGGCCAGGAAGCGCTCGCACTTGGCGCGATCAAAACGCGGGTGCACGCCGGCGACGAAATCGATCGCTTCGCCAACCCGCAGCCAGCGCGGCAGCACCGCCACGTCGGCAATGAAGCAGACCTCGTTCATCAGCGCGTTGCGCTGGGTGCGCGGATCCATGCCGAGCACGCTCAATTCGCCATCGAAATCGGTCAGCCCCATCACCGCCTTGAGCGCGGTGGTCTTGCCGGCGCCGTTGGGGCCGATCAAGCCGACGATGCGGCCGGCGGCGATGGTGAAGCTGGCGTTGTCCAGCGCGAGCCGATGCTTGTAGGCCTTGCGCAGGCCACGTGCGTCGACCACATGGTCGGAGGAGACGGCGGTCATGGTGTTTTTCCCTGTGGCAACAGATCGTCGATGGACAGTCCCAGGCGCTGGATCCTTTCCAGCACGGCGGGCCATTCTTCATTCAAGAAACGCTCGCGTTCGCTGCCACGCAGCTTCTGTGCGGCTTCCGGGGTCATGAACATGCCCAGGCCGCGGCGTTTCTCCACCAGGTTCTCGTCGGCCAGTTCCTGATAGGCGCGCGAGACGGTGATGGGGTTGAGTTGGTAATCGGCCGCCACCTGGCGCACCGAGGGCAGGGCATCGCCAGGCTTGAGAATTCCATCGAGCATCATGGCAATCACCCGTTCCTTGAGTTGGCGGTAGATGGGAGCGCCGTCGCTCCACTGAATGTCGTTCATGATCAGCTCCGTGGGCGCAGGGCCTGCGCGAAGGAGAAATAGGGCATCGACAGCGAAGCGCACACATGCCGGCCAGGCCGGGAAGGCGCTTCGGGGGGAGTTGTCGCGTTTTCCGTAACCGCCTCCGACACGCCATAATCGGCGCCGGACTCCGTCAACTGACTGGAAGCGGCTCCCAGGCAACCAATGGCAAACAGGGTGCTGCCGAACAGCAACAGCGGAACTGGTCGCGTCGAGCGTGTGCTGTTCATGCTTTCCTCTGCGCCGGATGACTGGTGTTGTATTGAACTATAACACTGACGCGCAGGCAGTCAATCGTTTGTCGTTCCCAACTGATGGCACCCCTTATCGGTGCACCGCCTCAACTCTCGAAGGGCATTGCTCATGTTGCTCAATCGTCTGCTAGCTCCTGTATTGACTGGCTTTTTTGCAACAACCGCGTTCGCTGCCGGCACCCCGGTGCTGGATGTGGAATACCGGCCGCTGGCCAGCAAGACGCCAATCAACCTGAACCGTACTTACGGCGGTAAGGTCGTCATGGTGGTCAATACCGCCAGCAAGTGCGGCTTCACCCCGCAGTACGAAGGGCTGGAAGCGCTCAACCAGCGCTTCGGCAGCCGCGGGTTCACCGTGCTGGGCTTCCCGTCCAACGATTTCCAGGGCCAGGAGCCCGGATCTGAGAAGCAGATCCAGGAATTCTGCACGCTGACCTACGGCGTGAAGTTCCCGATGTTCGAAAAGGTCCATGTGCTGGGCGCCGAGGCAACGCCGCTGTATCAGCGGCTGACCCAGGCCACTGGCGTGGCGCCGGGCTGGAACTTCCACAAGTATCTGATCAGTCGCAATGGCCGGGTGGTCGCGCAGTTCCCCAGCAAGATCAAACCGGACGATCCGAGCGTGCTGGCAGCAATCGAACGCGAGCTCAAGGCGCCGGCGCGCTGAGCGCAGCGCTCGCATCGCCGCGCGCGCATGCGACAATGCGCATTCAGCGCCATCGGTGGCGTGTCTTTTCACTTTTGGGAAGTGCATCTAATGAAGATGGGAAAGCGCGGCGCGGCGGCGTCGTTACTGATGGTGGCAATGTCGGCATCGATGCCGGCGATGTCGCAGCAACCGGCCGTAGCGGCCACCAAGGAGAAGCCAGCTTTGAATGCATCGTCTGATAAGAGCACGCGCGACAACGTCAGCTACGCCATCGGTATGGACGTGGCACGTTCGTTCGAGCCGATTGCTCAGGACATCGATGTGAACGCGATGCAGCGCGCCATCGAAAATGCATTCAAGGGCGGCAAGCCGCTGTTGTCGGATGAGCAGACCCAGGCCACCGATACTGCGTTGCGCACTGCGCTCGCTGCCCGCAACGGCCAGCAGGCGCCAGGCATGGCGCCGGGTGCCGCGCCGGCTGCACCGTCCAAGGAAAATGTCGGCCTGATGCTCGGCGATCGCGCGATTGGTCCGTCGCTGGCCGGCATCAAGGACGAGATCGATCTGTCCATCCTGATGGAAGCGGTGCGTACCGTGTTCGCCAAGGGCACCACGCGTCTGACCCAGCAGGAAGCCGCGGCCACCATGCAGGCATTCGCCTCTGCCAAGCAGGGTGCTGCCGCTGCCAACAATCGCAAGCAGGGCAATGAGTTCCTTGCCAAGAATAAGACCGAGAAGGGCGTGATCACCACCGCATCTGGCCTGCAGTACATGGTGTTGCGCCAGGGCAGCGGCGAGCGCCCGATGCGGACCAGCAAGGTGCGTGTAAATTACGAAGGCAAGCTGCTCAACGGGCAGGTGTTCGACAGTTCCTACCAGCGCGGCCAGCCGGCCGAGTTCGGTCTGGACCAGGTCATTCCCGGTTGGACCGAGGGCGTCGCGTTGATGCCGGTCGGTTCTAAATATCGTTTCTGGATTCCTTCCAACTTGGCATATGGCCCGAACGGAACGCAGGGTGGGCCGATCGGCCCCGATGCAACGTTGACGTTCGATGTCGAACTGATGGGTATCCTTCCCTGATCTTTCGCAGGAGGCATTCCATTCCATGCGCGTTGCGATCTTCGGCACCGGCTACGTGGGTCTTGTGACCGGTGCCTGCCTGGCGGAAGTAGGGCATCAGGTCGTCTGCGTGGATATCGATCAAGCCAAGCTTGACGCCCTCAATCGCGTGCAGATTCCGATCTATGAGCCCGGCCTGGAGCCAATGGTGAAGGCCAACCATGCTGCTGGCCGGTTGCGCTTCACCAGCGATGCGGCTGCAGCGATCGCCCATGGCGAGATCACCTTCATTGCCGTAGGCACCCCGGCCGACGAGGACGGGAGTGCCGACCTGCAATATGTGCTTGCAGTCGCGCACACGGTGGGGCGTCATATCGACGGCCCGGCGATTGTGGTCAACAAGTCCACGGTGCCGGTCGGCACGGCCGACATCGTGCGCGCGGCGATCCAGGAGGAACTGGCCGCGCGCGGCGTTGCACACGACTTCGATGTCGTCTCCAACCCCGAATTCCTCAAGGAAGGCGACGCGGTGTCCGACTGCATGCGCCCGGACCGTATCGTGATCGGCGCCACCAAGCCGGCCGCCATTGCGCGTATGCGTCGTCTGTACGCACCGTTCAATCGCAACCGCGATCGCATCGTGGAAATGGACGTGCGTTCGGCCGAGCTGACCAAGTACGCGGCCAACGCGATGCTCGCGACCAAGATCAGTTTCATGAACGAGATCGCCAATATTGCCGAGCGCGTCGGTGCGGACGTCGAACACGTGCGCAACGGTATCGGCTCGGATCCGCGGATTGGCTGGCACTTCATCTATCCCGGCGCCGGTTATGGCGGCTCGTGCTTCCCAAAGGACGTGCAGGCATTGGCCAAGACGGCCGAGCAGTACGGCCTGCAGCCGACCCTGCTTAACGCAGTGGAAAGCGTCAATAACGCGCAGAAGGGCCATCTGTTCGACCTGGTGCAGCGGCATTACGGCACCGAGGGCACCGGCAGTGTCGCCGGCAAGACCTTCGCGGTGTGGGGGCTGGCGTTCAAGCCCAACACCGACGACATGCGTGCTGCGTCCAGCCGTCGCTTGATGGAACAGTTGTGGGAAGCTGGTGCCACCGTGCGCGCCTATGACCCTGAAGCCATTCACGAAGCCAAGCGCATCTTTGGCGAGCGCGATGATCTAACCTTCTGCGACGATGCCTTTTCTGCACTGGAAGGTGCCGACGCCCTGGTCGTGGTCACCGAGTGGAAGCAGTTCCGCAGCCCGGACTTCGGCAAGATCAAGCAGGCCTTGAAGGACGATGTCGTCTTCGACGGCCGCAACCTTTACGACCCGCAGGAGATCGAAGCAGCGGGTCTGGCGTACTACGCCATCGGACGAGGCCGTTCGCTATATGCATGAGCAACTCCCGCTGCACGACCACGCGTTGGAAGCGCGGTTGATCGAATTGGAAACGCGCCTGTCCTTCCAGGAGCAGGCGCTCAACGAACTGAGTGAAGCACTTGCGGACGCCCGTTTGACGGGGGCACGCAATGCCGAATTGATCCGCCACCTGCTCGAGGATCTGGGCAAGGTGCGCTCCACATTGTTTGCCGATGCAGCGGACGAACCGCCGCCTCCGCACTATTGATTGCAGATTGCCACCGCCATGAGCGATACCTTACGTGACCAGTTGCTTGGGTTGGGCTTCAAGTCCGCGCCCAAGCCCGAACGCACACCCGATGCACGGCCCGCAGCGCGTGCACATGGCAATGGTGGCAAGCCAGCACCCGGGGGCAATCGGCCGGGCCCGGGCGGGGGCCCGCAGCGGCCGCATGCCGCTGCGGCGGCCGATGGCAATGGCGAGCGCAAACCCGGTGGCAGGCCCGAGCGTCGGCACGACGGCAAGCCCGGTGCTGCGCCGCGTCCCCAGCATTCCGCTGCAGACCGTCGTGGCCCCAAGCCGGCGCGTATGCGCGAAGATATCGATCTGGCCAAGGCCTATGCGATCCGTGCGCAGCGCGAGAAGGACGAGCGCATCGAAGCCGAACGAGTGAAGCAGGAAGAAGCACGCCTGCGTCGTGAAGCCAAGGCCAAGCTCGAAGCGCTGGTGAAGGACAAGGGCTTGAATGATGCCGCTGCGGATATTGCCCGGCATTTTCCGTATGGCGGCAAGATCAAGCGCATTTACGTCACCGCCGATCAACTCAAGGCGCTCAACGCCGGCGAGCTGGGCGTGCTGCAACTCAACGGACGCTATCTGCTGGTGACTGCCGAGGTACTCGGCGAAGCCGAAGCGGTGTTTGCCCCATCGGTCGCCTTGAAAGTGGACCCGAACGCACCAGCGGGCGACGACCCGTACGCGGATCCGAAATATCAGGTGCCCGACGACCTGGTTTGGTAAGACGCGCGATGCATCGGTGTGCTGTTTGTGGGCGCCTGCGGGTGCCCATTTTTTTGGCATTTTTTCGCAGGCAAGAAGCGCGCAGTTGCCGCGAAAAGCCAGATGGCGGCCATCGGAGTGTCGGACGCAGAGTGCGTGCGGTTGTCTGATCACGGTGCTTCAATGCCATCAAGGCTCACCCTGACCGCTGGCACGGAACACAACCGGCACAGCGCCGCTATACAAGCCGGTCACGGGCGGCGCGGCACCATGCGCGCCGTTACGTGTCGATGCAGGCTGGCGTCCTTTGCCGTGCCCCGGTCCCTGCTTGGTCGCTCTGTCCTGCCAATGGTGCTGCATATGTCCCTGTCGTCGAAATCCTTGCAATCCCGCGCCGTGGCGGCTGTCGAGCCTTGTGCCCGCTGTCGCGTGCCGGTGCGGATGCCGCGCCGAACGGCGTCAGCGGCGGTGATGCTCGCGCTGTGCCTCGCTAGCGGGCACGCCGCCGCGCAGGCAGACCAGGCGCCTGCGTTCGACCGGCCGGGCATTCCGTTCGCTGCGGAGGCGTTGCAGCCGGGTGCGTTTGCCTGGGAGCAGGGCTTGCCTGATGCGAGTACCGATCGCAGCGGCGGGCAGCGCACGACCCAATACACTGCCGACACGCTGCTGCGTCTGGGGTTGTTCCAGAATGTCGAGCTGCAACTCGGGAGCGACAGTTACAACTGGCAGCACGGCGGTGGCGCGCGGGTACGTGGCGGCGGGGACAGCAGTGTCGGGTTGAAAGTGGCCTTGTCATCGCGCTCGGAGAGCTTCCATTGGGCTGCGTTGGGTACTTACAGCGTTCCGACCGGCAGCCCGGCCTTCAGCGACGGCTACTCGCGCGAACTCGGTGTGACCGCATCCTGGGAGCTGGCGCAGCAGCGTGCCATCGCGTTGTACGTCAACTACGCGCGCGACGACGATGGGCACACCTGGACGTTCTCTCCCAATTACACGTTCTTCTCCGGCGACCATTTCAGCAGCTATGTGGAAGCGGGTTTCGACACTGGCAGTGAGCATTCGCGCGTGGTTGGCGCGGGTGGCGCCTGGCAGCTGCCGCATGCGATGCAGCTTGATGTGTCGGTGTTGCGGGGACTGACATCGGAAAGCCCGGACTGGCAGGGCGGCATCGGGCTGTCGATCGCGTTTGAGTGAGTGGCGCAAAGCGTGCTGTCGGGTCGCTGGCCAGTCGGTGCGTTGCTCCGGAATTCTTAGCCTGGTGCGGGATAGACTATGTTGCACTGCCGCATGCAATGGCTGCGCGGAAAAGGCCTAATTGGATCGATCCAATTTGATGCCACTGCATGCGTCTTTTCTCAACCGCAAGGCTTGCCAGGTGACACCTGCCAAGCCGACACCCGAGATGGCTGCGGACGACGATACGCCGGGCGCGCGGCACGGCGCGGTGACGTTACGCGATATCGCCGGGGCCATCGGTGTCTCGCGCGCAACGGTGTCGTTGGTGCTGCGCGGAAGCCCGCTTGTGCATGCAAGCACGCGCGCGCGCGTGCTTGCATGC
>NZ_JFAQ01000149.1 GCF_001304695.1 Xanthomonas axonopodis | reverse complement strand
TCTTTGTTCAGAGCTTCCTTAGATTAAAACTAAAATTCCGTATGTTAGCTAACGCCTGCGGAAACGCAGGCGTTTCTGCAAGAAATGAAACGCCAACTTAATTCCATCATCCAGCTACAGCACATCTGGCGGATTGAACGCTTCACACATTCAACAACAGAAACTCCCGCTCCCAAGAGCTGATCACCCGAAAGAACGTCTCATATTCTTTCCGCTTCACCGAGATGTATGCACGCACGAAACGCCGCCCCAATATCTCCTGCAATGCCTCGCAGCCTTCCAGCTCATCCAGCGCTTCGCCCAGCGAGCGCGGCAAATCGTAGCCTTGCTCCTTGCCGTTGCTGCTGATTGGCGCAGTCGGTTCGAGCTTTTCGCGAATGCCCAGCAATCCGCACGCCAGCGTCGCCGCCATCGCCAGATACGGGTTGGCATCGGAACCGGCGAAGCGGCTTTCCACCCGCATGTTCTGCGGCGCATCGATAGGCACGCGCAGCCCGCAGGTGCGGTTGTCGAAGCCCCACAGCACGTTGCTCGGCGACACCTCGCCGAACATCAACCGCCGGTATGAATTGACGTTGGGCGCCAGCAAGCCCATCGCCATCGGAATGTACTTCTGCAGGCCGCCAAGATAATGCGCAAAGGTATCGCTGAAGCCGCCTTCGCGCTTGCCGCTGAACACGTTCTTGCCGGTGCCGACATGCAGCAGGCTCTGGTGGATATGCATCGCACTGCCTGGCTCGGTTTCCATGGGTTTGGCCAGGAACGTGGCATACACACCGTGCCGCAGCGCGGCTTCACGCATGGTGCGCTTGAACAGGAACACCTGGTCCGCGCGCGACATCGGGTCGGCATGGGTGAAGTTGACTTCCAACTGCGCGGCGCCGGATTCGTGGATCAGCGTGTCCACGTCCAGCTCCATCGCATCGCAGTAGTCGTACATCAGGTCAAGGATGGGGTCGAACTCGTTGACCGCGTCGATCGAGTACGACTGCCGCGCCGTTTCCGGGCGCCCCGAGCGCCCCGCCGGCGGCAACAGTGGAAAGTCGGGGTCGGTGTTCTTTTGCACCAGGAAGAATTCCAGCTCCGGCGCCACCACCGGTTGCAGCTTGGCCTGGGCGTAGGCATCGAGCACGCGGCGCAGCACATTGCGCGGGGCAAGTTCGTGCGGCTGGCCATTCCTGGTATAGCAATCGTGGATGACCTGCGCAGTGGGGTCGGCGGCCCACGGCACCATGCGCACGGTGCTGGCATCCGGGCGCAGATGCATGTCCGAATCCGATGGCGAGGTCAGCGCGTCATAGTCGTCGGGGAAATCGCCGGTCACCGTGGTGGCGAAGATGCCCTCCGGCAGGCGCGTCCCGTAGTCATGCGAGAACTTGTCGGCCGGAATGATCTTGCCGCGCGCGTTGCCGGTGATGTCCGGCACCAGGCATTCCACTTCGGTGATGCTGCGCTCTTTCAGCCAGCGACGCAGTGCGCTCTCCGGCTGCTTGGGCGTGGTGTTGCGCGAACGGGTGCGGATGGACATGCAACCTCACTTGCCGCGTCGCGCGGCGTATTGGCGACAGGCCTCGCCGAAGGCCTGAAAGATGGCACGGTAGAACGGATGCTGTGTGACACGCCATTCCGGATGCCACTGCACCGCCAGCAGGAACCCCGGGCCGGGGCCGCGGAACGCTTCGATCAGACCATCCGGCGCGGTGGCTTCGACCAGCAAGCCCTTGGCCAGCGTGGCAATTCCCTGCCCGTGCAGGGAATTGACCCACACCTGGGCGCCATCGCTCATGTCCGCCAGCCAGCCGCCCGGATGCAGGTGCACCACATGCGCCGGGCCGTACTGCGTGTCTATCGGTGTGCTGCGGTCTTCCCGGTGGTCGGCCAGGCCGGGCACGTCGTGCACGCGCTGATGCAGGCGCCCGCCCAACGCCACGTTGACCTCCTGCAGCCCGCGGCAGATCGCCAGCACCGGCAGCCCACGCGCAAGTGCCCGCGGAATCAGCCCGAGGCTGGTGGCATCGCGCGCCGGGTCGTGCGGATTGCCTTCCCAACTGGGCTCGTCGCTGTAGTGATGCGGCTCCACGTTACTGACCGCTCCGGTCAATAACAGCCCATCCAGCCGCTTCAGCCACGTGCCTGCATCCAATGCCGGCTGCAGGCTGGGCAACAGCACCGGCATGGCACCTGCGGCCTCGACCACCGCGCAGATGTACTTCTCGCCGGCGGCCAGGAACGGATGAGGCCCTTGCAGGATGCGATCGGTGGGCAGACCGACCAGCGGAACGACAGCCATGCGCGAAACTCCGATGCGTTGGGTGATACGTCGATACGCTCGACGTTACCGCGCCATCGCCGGCATTGCCAAGCGCGCCGCTGCGCCTGCGATTGCTCACGCGCGCTTTGCTACGCTGCGCGGCGACTTCGCAGGTGTTGCCCATGGCTTCCGAGAACTCCATCACCTCCCTGCCCGCTGCCGATGCAGACACCCTCTCTCGCATCGCCGGGTGCGAGTCCGTCGATCTGTTATTGCCCGACACCAACGGTGTGCTGCGCGGCAAGCGCGTGACCGCCGATGCGCTGCGCAAGGTGTATCGCGACGGCGTGTGCCTGCCGATGTCGCTGATCGCCACCGACATCACCGGCAACACCGTGGAAGAAACCGGGCTTGGCTACGCGATCGGCGACGCCGACCGCATCTGCCGGCCGATCGAAGGCTCGCTACGCCCGGTGCCCTGGGCGCCACGGCCGATGGCGCAGCTCTTGCTGGCGATGCATACACCCGAAGGCGGGCTGTTCGAGGTCGCCCCGCGCGCGGTGTTGCAGCGCGTGTTGCAGGGGTTTGGCGCATTCGGCCTGACCCCGGTCATCGCAGTGGAGCTGGAGTTCTATCTGTTCGATGCGGTCGCCGATGCACAGGGGCGCCCGCAGACCCCGCGCGACCCGATCACCGGCGCGCGCAGCGACAGCACACAGGTGTATTCGCTGCAGGATCTGGACGACCAGCGTGGCTTCACCGATGCGGTCACCGCCGCTTGCAGACAGCAAGGCATTCCTGCCGACACCGCGGTGGCCGAGTACGCACCCGGCCAGTTCGAAATCAATCTGCAACACCGTGCCGACGCGGTGGCCGCCTGCGACGAGGCGGTCTTGCTCAAGCGCACCATCAAAGCCATTGCGCAGCACCAAGGCAAGCTGGCCAGCTTCATGGCCAAGCCGTTCCCCGGCCAGGCCGGCAGCGGCCTGCATCTGCATGTCAGCCTGCTCGATGCCGCCGGGCACAACGTGCTGGCCAGTGCGGCCGATGCGCCCGCGCAGCCGCTACGCCACGGCATCGCCGGGCTACAGCGGCATGCGGATGCCTCGCTCTTGATGTTCGCCCCGCATGCCAACAGCTATCGCCGCTTCGTCAGCAATGCGTTCGTGCCGCTGGATGCGAGCTGGGGCTTCAATAACCGCACCGTAGCGCTGCGCATCCCGCACAGCGATGCGCATAACACCCGCATCGAACACCGCATTGCCGGCGCCGATGCCAACCCGTATCTGGCCGCTGCCGCCGTGCTGGCCGCGATGCTGGACGGCCTGCGGCAGCCGGCCGAACCCAGCGCGCCCGTCACCGGCAATGCGTACGCGCGGTCGGTGTTCACCCCGCGCAGCTGGCAAGGCGCGGTGGACGCGTTCCTCTGCAGCGACTTCATCGCCGAGCAGTTCGGCACGCAGTTCCAGCACGTATTCGGCCAGCAGAAACAACGCGAGCTGCTCGACTACCAGGCGCAGGTCCCCGACCTGGATTACGCGCGGTACCTGCGCACCGTGTGATGGCTTACCCGCACACGCCACTGCCGCACCGCGATTCAGCGGGCAACGGGTATCCGGACAGCTGGTACGCGCGCAGCACGCCAGCCCTGCCCCCACAACCATGCCTGCAAGGCGCCGAGCACGCCGACGTCTGCATCCTCGGCGGTGGCTATACCGGCCTCACCGCTGCGCTGGCGCTGGCCGAGGCCGGTTACGCGGTCATCGTGCTGGAAGCCCGGCGTGTGGGCTGGGGCGCGTCCGGGCGCAATGGCGGGCAGGCCATCGTTGGCTACGGCTGCGAGCAGGAAACGCTGGAAGCGCTGGTCGGCAACGACGATGCTCGCCTGTTGTTCGATTTATCGCGTGACGGCATGCGCCTGCTGCGGGAGCGCATCGCGCGCCATGCCATCGCCTGCGACTGGCGCGACGGCCACGCGCATGTGCCGCTGAAGCCGCGTCAGGTGCAGGCGCTGCAACACGGCATCGTGCGCATGGCCGAACGCTACGACTACCCGCTGCAATGGTGGGACCGCGCACGGACCCGCCAGGTGCTGGACAGCCCGCTGTACCTGGGCGCCATGTTCGACCCTGCCAGCGGCCATCTGCATCCGCTGGCCTATGCACTGGGCCTGGCACGGGCCGCGCTGGGCGCCGGCGTGCGTATCTACGAAGACTCGGCCGTGACCCGGCAGCAGCCCGGTGCACGCGTGGTGATGCACACCGCCCACGGCAACGTGACCGCCGCGTTCGGCGTGATCGCCGGCAACGCCCTGCTGCATGGCATCGCCCCGCAGCTGGAGCAGCGCATCATGCCGGTCGGCACCTATGTCGGCGCCACGCCGCCGTTGGGCCAGGCCCGCGCACGCGCCCTGATCGCCAACGACATGGCGGTCGCCGATACCAATTGGGCGCTGGATTACTATCGGCTCAGTGCCGATCACCGGCTGCTGTTCGGCGGACGCGCCAGTTATTCCTCGCGTCCGCCTGCGGGCCTGCAGCGCCTGATGACCCGACGCATGCACACGGTATTCCCGCAGCTGCACGATGTGCCGCTGGAAACGCTATGGGGCGGCTACGTGGACATCTCGCGCAACCGTGCGCCGCACTGGGGCAGGCTGGCGCCCAACCTGTACTTCGCACAGGGCTTTTCCGGACATGGCGTGGCGGCCACCGGCCTGGCCGGCCAGGTCATCGCCGAGGCCATCGCCGGCCAGAGCCGGCGCCTGGACGTGTTCGAACGCATCCCGCATCGCCCGTTCCCCGGCGGGCAGCGGCTACGGACCCCGCTGCTGGTGGCAGCGATGAGCTGGTATCGGCTGCGCGATGCGCTGTGGTGAGCGCCCCGCTCTGGAACATGGTGCTCAAGTTTTGGCGAGCAGGGCCGTTAGTTGACCTGACGGTTCGATCCAGACGGCCAGCTGATGTCTCCAAGTACCCTATATCGCAATAGTGAAAGTGCAGTCCTGCCGCAGCGCGTGCTGTTGGTGGAGAACTCGCGCACGTTCACCAACATGCTGCGCGAAGCCATCGAGCAACGCGTGGAACTCTCGGTCACGGTCGTCTCGACCCTGGCCGAAGCCGCGCGCGTGCTCGATGAAGAGGACGGCTGGTTCCTGGTCCTCACCGGCCTGGTGCTGGTGGACGGCGACCGCGACAAGGTCGTGGAATTCTTTCTCTCGCGCAAACTGCCCACCGTGGTGGTCAGCGGCGTCTACGACGAAGACCTGCGCCAGCGCGTGCTGCAACAGCAGATCATCGATTACGTGCTGAAAAATGCACCGGGCAGCATCGAATACCTGGCATGGCTGGTGCAGCGCCTGGAGCGCAATCGCCGCATCGCCGCCCTGGTGGTGGACGACTCGCTGTCGGCACGCACCTATGCCGGCGCATTGCTGTCGATGTACGGCTACCGCGTGGTGCTGGCGGCCGACGGCGCTGCCGGCCTGGAAGCGATCGAACGCGACCCCGGCATTCACCTGACCATCGTCGACCAGGAAATGCCTGGAATGGATGGCGTGGAATTCACCCGCCGGCTGCGCGCGATCCGCTCGCGCGACAGGGTGGCGGTGATCGGCATTTCCGGCAACAGCGATTCGTCGCTGATCCCGCGTTTCCTGAAGAACGGCGCCAACGACTTCCTGCGCAAGCCCTTTTCGCGCGAAGAATTCTTCTGCCGCGTGTCGCAGAACATAGACCAGTTGGAACTGATCGGCACGCTGCAGGATCTTGCCACCCGCGACTTCCTCACCGGCCTGCCCAACCGGCGCTATTTTCTGGAACAGAGCCAGCGGGTCATTCCCAAGCTGCTGTCGCAGGACCAGACGGTCACCGCCGCGATGGTGGATATCGACCATTTCAAGCACATCAACGACACCTGGGGCCACGAAGCCGGCGACCAGGCGTTGCGTGCGGTGGCCGCGTCAGTGTCCGGGCATGCGCGGCCGCAAGATCTGGTCGCACGTTTCGGCGGCGAAGAATTCTGCCTGCTGGTGCCCGGGCTGGATGCCGCCAACGCCACCAGCTATTTCGAAACCCTGCGCGAACGCATCAGCGCCCTGCGCGTGCGCGTGGGAGACGAGACATTGAGCATGACGGTGAGCATCGGCGTATGCACTGCCAGCGAAAGCGACCAGTCGCTGCATTACCTGCTCAACGAAGCGGACAAGCACCTGTATCTGGCCAAGGCCGGCGGCCGTAACCAGGTGCGCCTGGCAAGCTGATCCTGCGTCGTCTGCAGGTCCAGGCGGCCCGTGCGGACGACGCGCCTGCCGCCATGCCTTGATCCAGATCAACGCGCTGCCGGTGCGTGCGGCTTACCGTATGCCCATCGCATTGGGCAAGGTACTTCGATGGCACTGCTGGTCTGGCAGGACGACCTCAACACCGGGATCGAGGTCATCGATCATCAACACCGGCGCATTGTGGACATGATCAATCAGCTGCATGTTGCGCAGACCAGTCTGCAGCGACTGGCAGTGGCGGAGGTGATCGACGAACTGATCGATTACACGCTCTCGCACTTCGCCTTCGAGGAAGAACTGATGCAGGAAGCCGGCTATCCCTTCAGCCAGGCGCACCAGCGCGTGCATGCGGTGTTCGGCAAGCGTGTGGGCGAATACCGCCTGCGCTTCCAGGCCGGCGAAGACGTCAGCGACGCGCTGCGCAACATGCGCTCACGCTGGCTGTTCAACCATATTCGCGGCGACGATCAGGCCTATGCACCGCAGGTGATCGCTCACCTGAACCGGTTTTCGCGGACCCACCAGCACGGTGGTTGGCTGGGCCGCACGCTCAAGCGGATGTTCGGCTAGAAGCCGGATCAACGCCGCGGCGCTGCAGCAGCGCTTTGATGCGCGCACGCTATCGCATCATCGGGCGCCGCCGCGTTGCTGCACGATCCGGATACTCCATCACCCGTCGCGATCTCCGCTCAGCGACGCCACCGCCGCGCCACTACCAGCGCCACCAGGCTCAGCACGGCCGCCCCGCCCAGGTAATACCCCACCGATCGCACGCCGTAACTGGCCGCCAGTTGCGTGGCCACGTAGGGCGCCGGTGCCGCGCCCAGGATGCTGGCCAGATTGAACGACAGCGATGCGCCGGTGTAGCGCACCTCGGTGGGATACAGCTCGGCCAGCAGCGTGCCGCAGGGACCATAGGTCAGGCCCATGAAGAAAAATCCCAGCGACAGGAACGCCAGCACCTGCAACGGGTGGCTGGCCTGAAACAGCGGCGCAAACGCCAGGCCGAATGCCACGATGACGATGCTGGCCAGCATCATCGCCAGCGGCGCGCCGTGCCGGTCGCCAAACTTGGCCGACAGCGGAATGCCGAGCGCGAAAAACACGATGCCGGCCATCTGCAACAACAGAAATTGTTCCTTGTCGTAGCCCAGCGTCTTGGTGCCGTAGCCAAGCGCGAACACGGTCATCAGATAAAACAGCACGAAGGTGGCGAACGCGCCAAGCGTGCCGACGATCAGTGCCGGCCAATGCTGCGAAACCACGGTGCCCAGCGGCAGCCTGACACGCGTCTTGCGGTCCAGCGTCTTCTGGAAATCCGGCGTCTCGGTGATACTCAGGCGTACCCACAGCCCCGTCAGGACCAGCAACGCACTGGCCAAGAACGGCACGCGCCAGCCCCACTGCATGAATTGCGCATCGTCCAGCACTGCGCCCATGCCCAGAAAGGTGCCGGTGGACAACAGGAACCCCAGCGGCCCGCCCAGTTGCGGAAACATGCCGTACCACACGCGCTTGCCGGGCGGCGCGTTCTCGGTGGCCAGCAGCACCGCCCCGCCCCATTCGCCGCCCAAACCCAGCCCCTGGCCGAAGCGGCACAGCGCCAGCAACGCAGGCGCAAACACGCCGATCTGCGCGTAACTGGGCAGCAGGCCGATGGCCACGGTGGACAGCCCCATCGTCAGCAGCGCCGCCACCAGCGTGGCCTTGCGCCCTACCCGGTCGCCGAAGTGACCGAACACCGCCGAACCCACCGGCCGCGCGACAAACGCGACCGCAAAGGTCGCCAACGACTGCAGCATCGCCACACTGCCATCGCCGGCAGGAAAGAACAGCGTGGGAAACACCAGCACTGCGGCGGTAGCGTAGATATAGAAATCGAAGAACTCGATGGTGGTGCCGATCAGGCTGGCCAACAGCACGCGCGCTGGTGAATTGATGTGTGCGGCAAGCGGCGTGGCGGCAGTCATCGTTGATCGGCATCCAGGAGCAAGACGGCCGATTCTGGCAGATCGCGGCACTGCTTTGCGCAGGCAAACCGGGCGGCAAAAAGTTACAGGCGTGACCGACGGCGCCGTGGATCGCGTCCTACTCCTCTTGAACCAGACGTGTTTGCAGAAGTGTCCGGCAACGCGTCGCCGGAGATCGTCAACTGCTCAGCCTGCAAGGTGTGAGGTCGTCGCGTTTGCTGCAGGGCCCTCGCCCGCCCACCATCGCAGGACACGCCGCAAGTACGTCCTTGCAGGCTCCGTGGCGGCATCCCTGCCGCCAAGGGTCCCGCGACGGTGGGGCAAGGACCAGTTAAGTTGGTCGTTCTGCACAGCTTTCAAAAGCAGCAGGAACTCGCTCAACCGCTCTGTGGCGCCTGCGCTGCTGATCGCTGCGTCTGCTCCGCCAAACCGACCGGCGTCAGCACCGCAAATTGCCGCTCGCCGCGCTCTTCCACGCGCACCCAATCCGGACCCGCTTGACCGTCCAGGTTTGCCGTCCCCAACCAGGCGAGCGTGCGCAACAGCACGCTCATGCGCACGCCGAGGTGCTTGCATAGCCGCGCCAGCGACACGCCATCGGGCGCGTCGGCAAGCACATGCAGCAGTTGCGCGGTGAGCTGCGGATCAGCGGACAAGCACCGCTCCGATATCGCGCGGTGCCGCGTCGGCGGTTTCGGCGCGGTGCGGCAGCACGATCACCGGAATCGACTTGGAGGTCGGCGTACGCGCCTCGTCGGCGAAACTGGACAATGGCACCAGCGCATTGGTTTCCGGGTAGTACGCGGCCAGGCAGCCACGCGGGATGTTGTAGTCCACCAACAGGAAACGCCGCGCCTCGCGGCGCACGCCGTCCTCGCACAGGCTTTCCAGGTCCACCCAATCACCCGCCTTCATGTTCAATGCGGCGATATCGGCCCCATTGATGAACAGCACACGGCGCTCGCCGAACACGCCGCGATAGCGGTCGTCCAACCCGTAGATGGTGGTGTTGTATTGATCGTGCGAACGCGTGGTGGCCAGCGTAAATACCATCTGCTCGGCGTGGCTACGACGCGCGCGATGGATGGGGTTGTCGGTGGGCACCGCATGCGGCTTGAACACCGCGCGTTGTTCCGGCGTCAGCCACTGGCGATCGCGCGCGGTGTTGGACAAACGGAATCCACCCGGCGTACGCACGCGCTCGTTGAACCCGGCAAAGTCCGGAAACACCTGTGCGATGAGATCGCGCACACGGTCGTAATCGCCCACCAGCCAGCGCCAGCGAATCGTGCTGCGTGCGCCCAGCGTGGCTTCGGCCATGCGCGCCACGATCGCCGGTTCCGACAGCAGGTCCGGCGAGGCCGGCGGATTGATGCCGGCCGACAGGTGTACCATGCTCATCGAATCTTCCACCGTCACGCCTTGCGAGCCGGCATCCTGGATGTCGATCTCGGTGCGCCCCAGGCACGGCAGAATCAACGCATCGCGCCCATGCACCAGGTGGCTGCGATTGAGCTTGGTGGTGACATGCACGGTCAGTTCGCAGTTACGCAACGCGCGGTGCGTGGCATCGGTATCCGGCGTGGCGGCGGCAAAATTGCCGCCCATCGCGAAGAACACCTTGCCGCGCCCATCCAGCATCGCCTCGATCGCACCCACGGTATCGAACCCGTCTGCGCGTGGCGGCGCGAAGCCGAACACCGATTGCAGCTTGTCCAGAAACGCGGCCGGCGGCTTTTCATAGATCATCATCGTGCGGTCGCCCTGCACGTTGCTGTGCCCGCGCACCGGGCATACACCGGCGCCAGGCCGGCCCAGGTTGCCGCGCAGCAGCAGCAGGTTGGTGATCATGTGGATGGTCGCCACCGAGTGCTTGTGCTGGGTGATGCCCATGCCCCAGCAGGCAATCACGCGCTCGGCATTGAGATAAATCTCGCCGGCCTTGCGCAGCGCGGTTTCGTCCAGTCCGGATTCTTCGACGATGGTGTCCCAGCTTTCCGCACGCACATCGGCAGCGAATGCCTCGAAGTTCGCGGTATGCGCCTGAATGAACTCCAGGTCCAGCAAGCGCGGCGTGCCGTCGCGCTGCGCCTGCGCATCGCGTTCGAGCACATGCTTGATGATGCCCTTCACCGCAGCCAGGTCGCCGCCGATCTTGAGCTGGAAATAATCCGAAGCGATGCGCGTGGAGCCGTTGTGCAACATCTCCAGCTTGTCCTGCGGGTCGGCGAACTTCTCCAGCCCGCGCTCGCGCAGCGGGTTGAACGCCGCAATCGCCGCACCGCGCTTGGAGGCCTGGCGCAACTCGCCAAGCATGCGCGGATGATTGGTGCCCGGGTTCTGCCCGAAGATGAAGATGGCATCGGCCAGTTCGAAATCGTGCAGCGACACCGTGCCCTTGCCCACGCCGATCTGCGACCGCAGCGCGGTGCCGGAGGGCTCGTGGCACATGTTGGAGCAATCGGGGAAATTGTTGGTGCCGAATTCGCGCACGAACAACTGATACAAGAACGCTGCCTCGTTGCTGGTGCGCCCGGAGGTGTAGAAGATCGCCTCATCCGGCGTTGCCAGGCCATTGAGATGCCGCGCGATCTGCGCAAAGGCATCGTCCCAGCTCACCGGCACGTAGTGGTCGGTTGCCGTGTCGTAGCGCATCGGGTGGGTCAAACGACCCTGCCCTTCCAGCCAGTAATCGCTGTATTGCGACAGCAGGCTGACGGTGTGCGAAGCGAACAGCTCCGGCCCGGCACGACGTGCGGTGGACTCGGCCGCCACGGCCTTGGCGCCGTTTTCGCAGAATTCGAACGTGGACGTGTGGTCGCGATCGGGCCAGGCACAACCGGGGCAGTCGAAGCCGTCCGGCTGGTTGGCGTGCAGCAGCGTCTTGGCGCCCTGCACGGCGATGTCCTGTTCCATCAGGTGCTTGGCCACCGAGCGCAATGCGCCCCAGCCGCCCGCGGGATTGTCGTACTGCTTGATGGTTTTCTTGCTCATGCGGGTTCTCCCACGGCAACGCCCAGATCCAGGCGCTGCGGATGGCTGTAAACGACACAATCGTGATCGCGGGCAAACCCGATCAGGGTCAGTCCCGCACTCTCGGCAAGGCTGATCGCCAGCGCGGTAGGGGCCGAAATCGCTGCGAGCAGCGGAATTCGGGCCTGCGCGGCTTTCATGGCCATTTCGTAACTGGCGCGGCTGGTGACCACCGCGAACCCGTGCGATGCATCGATGCGCGCGCGCGCCAATGCACCGATCAATTTATCCAGCGCGTTATGCCGGCCCACGTCTTCGCGGACCAGCTGCACATTGCCCTGCGCATCGGCCCAACCGGCCGCATGCACGGCGCCGGTCTGCGCAGCGATGGGCTGCCGTGCGTGCAGCGCATCCAATGCATGCGCCAGGGCATCTCCGTCGATCTGCAGGGACGATTGCAGGACCGGCGGCACACGCAGCACCCCTTCAATGGACTCGTTGCCGCACACCCCGCAACCGCTGCGTCCGTCCAGATTGCGCCGCCGCTGATCCAACGCGGCTGCCCGCTCTGGCGGAATTTCGATCTGCAACGACGCGCCTTCCAGAAACGTCTCCACCGCGATCACACGCAAGTCCTGCGCGTGATCGACGATGCCTTCGCTCAACGAGAACCCAAGTGCGAAATCTTCCAGGTCCTCCGGCGTGGCCATCATCACCGCGAATGGCACGCCGTTGTAGATGAAGGCGACCGGCATTTCGGCCGCCACCATGTCCTGCACCGTGGCGCTGCGGCCGCCACGATGGCGACGGACCGTGCGCACCACACTGCCGGGACGCACGGAGCGGGAAGACGGACTGCTCATCTCAGTGAAACAGCACGAAGGCTTTTTGCAGCGTGACCCAGATACCGAACAGCATCGGGATACCCACCGCCAGCCAAGCGAACGCGACCAGTGAAGGGTTACCGCCATGACCGATACGCGCCAACTGCTCCGGCGGAATCACGCCGTGCCCGGTGCGGTCGACCTTCTCGTGCGCCAGCTGCTTTTCGCGTGCCAGCTCGTCAGGCGTCATGAAGTGACGCGCGGCCACCGGGCGCACCAACAGATTGCAGATCAGGCTGAGCACGAGCATGCCGGCAAGGATGTACATGGTGGTGTTGTAGACCTGTGACGGCGGGCTGCCGTGCGCCAGCTGGTACTCGCGCATGTACCGGACCCAGGATGCCGGCGGTCGCCCAGGCAGTCAGCAGCCGGCCGTGGATGGCGCCCACCATCTGGGTACCGAACAGGTCGGCCAGATATGCCGGAATGGTGGCGAAGCCACCGCCGTACATCGACAGGATGATGCAGAAGATGCCCGCGAACAGTGCGATGCCACCGATACCGCCAGCCGACGGCGCCGCTGCATACAGGCAGATGCCCAGCACGAAGAACAACGTGTAGGTGTTCTTGCGGCCGAGCTTGTCGGACATGCTGGCCCAGAAGAAGCGGCCGCCGATGTTGAACAGGCTGAGCAGACCGGTGAAGCCGGCCGCGATGGCCGCGATGCTGGCCAGCTGAGTCGGATCCAGGCTGGCGAAGCCCACATCAACGCCGATCAGACGGCCGCCGAACACTTCCTGCAACATTGGCGAGGACATGCCGATCACACCGATGCCGGCGGAGACGTTCAGGCACAGCACGCCCCACAGCAACCAGAACTGGGGAATGCCCCAGACCTTTTTCACGTGCACATGGTTGACGGTGATCATGGCGTTGCCGCTGGCCACCGGTGCGGTCCAGCCGGCCGGGGTCCAGCCGCTCGGCGGGACGCGGTAACCGAACGCGCCTGCCATCATGAAGACGAAGTACAGCGCCGCCATCACCAGGAAGGTTTCCATTACGCCTACCGAGGTCGGCGTGGCGAAATGGCGCATCAGTGCATCGGCCAACGGGCTGCCGATCATCGCGCCGCCGCCAAAGCCCATGATCGCCATGCCGCGCCGGTCCGGGAACCACTTGATCAAGGTCGACACCGGCGAGATGTAGCCCAGACCCAGGCCGATACCGCCGATCACGCCCGAGCCCAGCCACAGCATCCAGATCTGATGGAAGTGGATGCCGGCCGCCGAGATCACCAGGCCGCCGCACCAGCACAGCGCCGAGACCACGCCGGCCTTGCGCGGGCCGGCACGTTCCAGCCAGCCGCCCCAGATCGCTGCCGAGCAGCCCAGCAACACGAAGAACAGTGTGTACATCCACTGCAGTTCGCTGATCTTCCAGTCGCAGGTAGTGGCCACCATGCGCGCGAACAAGCCCATCTCGGCCGGGCACGCGATCGACTCGGTGATGCCCAGCGCCTTGGACAACGGCAGCCAGAACACGCTGAAGCCGTAGGCCATGCCGATGCACAGGTGGATCGCCAATGCTGCCGGCGGTACCAACCAACGATTGAACCCCGGCCGCGCAATGATGCGCTCCTTGGACAGTAAACCGGCCTCTGCGCCGCTGGCTGTCGCCACGGTGGATCCTTGCGTCATTCTCATTTCCCCCGAACAACCAACGATGAACTGCGAAAGCACGGCTGACGGGACTACCACCAACGCGTGGAGGGCGATGGCGACGTCCTGTCGGCCGTTCCGAATACGGTTGATAGCTGCAATCAAACAACGCGTTGCGATATGGTCAGCGACACCGACCAGGCCCAACTGGCGGTCGTCTGGCGCATCATCGGCGATCCCTGCCTGTTTGCAATGCTCACCAGCGCCTTGCAGCATTGCAAAGCGCCGCCACCACCCATGCCGCGTAAGCGTTCCTTGATGCTAGCGACCGCAGCTGCGACTAATTGACTAGTCCGTCTGCACTTCGCCAACCGCGTCGCGAAACGGTTCCCCCGCACCGGCTGCACGCGCAGCGCTGCGGTGGGTGCTGGCATCATCCGGTCCCTGCATCGTTCGACCGCGGTAAGCACGATGCGCCTGCCGTTCCCGTGCGTGTGCCGGCATCGCAGGTGACGGCCGAGGCGCCAGCTGCGTACAGTCGGCCGATCCCGCGCGATGGAGCCTGCCATGCCCGACCACCTTCCCCGCGACGACGCCGATGCGCTGCAGGCACCGACGCAGCTGGATGCCTTCTGGATGCCGTTCACCGCCAATCGCCAGTTCAAGGCACGGCCTCGCCTGCTAGCCTCGGCGCAGGGTATGTATTACCGGGATGTCGACGGCCGCCAGATTCTGGACGGCACGGGCAGGCCTGTGGTGCTGCAATGCAGGACACAGCCGCGAGCGCATCGTGGCAGCCATCCGCGAACAGGCGTGTACGCTGGATTTCGCGCCGACTTTCCAGATGGGCCAGCCGCTGCCCTTCGTGCTGGCGCAGCGGCTGGCCGCGATCGCCCCGCCGGGCTTGGGCCATGTGTTCTTCACCAACTCCGGTTCGGAGGCGGTGGATAGCGCGATGAAGATCGTGCTGGCCTACCACCGGCTGCGCGGCGAAGGCCAGCGCACTCGTTTTATCGGCCGCGAGAAGGCGTACCACGGGGTCGGCTTCGGCGGCATGTCGATCGGCGGGCTGCCCAACAACCGCAAGTGGTTCGGCCCGCTGCTGGCCGGCACAGATCATCTGCGGCACACGCTGGATCTGCAGCGCAACGCCTATTTCGCGTGGGCTGCCCGCACTCGGCGCAGAACTGGCCGACGATCTGGAACGGCTGATCACCTTGCACGATGCGTCCACCATCGCTGCGGTGTTCGTCGAACCGGTGTCCGGTTCGGCCGGCGTCATCCTGCCGCCGGAGCGCTATTTGCAGCGGTTGCGCGCCATTTGTGACCGCCACGGCATCGTGCTGGTGTTCGATGAGGTGATCACCGGTTTCGGCCGCGTGGGCAACGCATTCGCTGCGCAACGCTTCGGCGTCACCCCGGACATCATCACCACCGCCAAGGGCCTGACCAGCGGCACCGTGCCGATGGGCGCGGTGCTGGTGGCCGACGCGATCCACGACGCCTTCATGCATGGGCCGCAGAATGCGATCGAGCTCTTTCACGGCTACACCTATTCCGGCCACCCACTGGCCTGCGCAGCGGCAATCGCCACGCTGGACACCTATGCCGAGGAAGAGCTGTTCACGCGCGCGATCACGCTTGGCCCGCAGTGGGAAGAGGCACTGCACGGCCTGCGCGGCCTGCCGCATGTGATCGACATCCGCAACATCGGCCTGATCGGCGCGATCGAGCTGGCGCCACGCGACGGCGCCCCGGGCGCGCGCGGTTACGACGTCTTCGAGCGCTGTTTCCACGAGGGCGGTCTGCTGGTGCGCGTCACCGGCGATGTCATCGCACTGTCACCGCCGCTGATCGTCACCCCAGGGCAGATCGGGCAAATGGTGGAGACGCTGGGCAGGATTCTTCGCCAGGTTGACTAAGCGCGGCTGGCCACAGGCAACGACCGCAACCTTCGCTGGCGACGGGCGCCCGCGTGTCACGCACGCAGGCACCCGTCAAGCGCGCAAAGCCGGGGCAGGCTCACTACAATGCCCGCCCCGTCTCCCAGCAGTTGCCGTATGAACATCGTTGTCAAAGAAGAACTCAAGGCCTACATCGACCCGCTGACGCCCGACGAGCACGAGGCGCTAGAACGCAGCCTGCTGGCCGAAGGCTGCCGCGATGCCTTGGTGCTGTGGGGCGATGTGCTGGTGGATGGCCACAACCGCTACGGTATCTGCCAGAAGCACGGCCTGCCGTTTTGGACGGTGCAGAACCCGCGCTTCCAGTCCATGCAGGACGTGCACCTGTGGATGATCGAGCAGCACCTGGGCCGGCGCAGCGTGTCCGATTTCCAGCGTGGCGTACTGGCGTTGCGCAAGCGCGATATCCTGGCCGCGCGCCAACGCAGCCAGCGCGACGCCGACGCCGCTGCCGAAGCGCCGGCCGTGGCTGGCGACCAACCCGACACTGGCCTGGACCAGAGCAGCGCACACAGCGCTGACGACACCGACAGCCCGCCGTGGGACGAAACCTCTACCCCGGTCAGCCGTGCCGAGCTGGCCCGCGAAGCACGCCTGAGCAGCAACCAGGTGGTGATGATCGAACGCATCCATAAGCAGGCCGCGCCGGAAGTGGTACAGGCAGTCAAGGCAGGCGAAATTTCGATCAGCGCCGCCGCTGCGGTGGCCACGCTGTCGGAGGACGAACAACGCGCCGCCGCGCAGGCCGGCAAGGCCGAGCTCAAACAGGCCGCCAAGCGCGTACGCGATGCCAAGCGCAAACCCAAGGCCGACGAAGCCGAAGGTGGCGAAGCCGAACGCCGCGACATCAAGGCCCTGCAGCGCCGTGTTACCGAACTGGAAAACGAAAACGCCGCCCTGCAATCAAAGGTGACCGCACTGCAGGCGCAGCTGGAACGCCTGCGCGGCTGAGGGCGCACCCGACAGTCGACAGCAAACACGTCGTAGACAGCAACGGCCGCTGGGTCGCCCCGACCCAAGCGCAGCTGACGTACGAGGCGCGCAAGACGCGGCCACCAACCTGCGCGCGCGATGGCGCCACCTGCCGTGGACATGCCCCGGTCAAACGACTGGGTACACTTCACCGATGGAACCCAGTCTCAGCACTCCCCGTCCGATCGATCCTCGTCGTGCCCAGTTGCAGCGCATGAAGCTGTTGGCGGTGGCCTTGTTGCTGGCGATGTTCGCCGGCTTCGTCGTCAGCCACCTGATGGGCGAACACGGCATCTGGGCCTGGGTGTCGGCCTTCTGCGAAGCGGCCACCGTGGGCGCATTGGCCGACTGGTTCGCAGTGGTGGCGCTCTTCCGCCGTCCAATGGGCCTGCCGATCCCGCACACGGCCATCCTGCCGCGAGGCAAGGAACGGCTGGCCGACGGGCTGGCAGTGTTCGTGCGCGACCAGTTCCTCGCCCCGGATGCGTTGATGGAAAAACTGCGGGTGTTCGATCCCGCCAGCCGGCTGGGCGACTGGCTGGCCAAGCCTGAGCAGGCACGCATGCTGGCGCAGATGACACGCGGCTGGATGCTGCAGGCGCTGGAACTGCTCGACGAGGCAGCCGTCCGCCGCGCGATTCAAGGCTTCGTGGTCGACCGCCTGCGCAAATGGAACGCCGCCGCCACCATCGGCGATGTCATGGCCCTGCTCACCACCGACGGCCGCCATCAAAAGCTACTGGATGAAGTGCTGCTGCGGCTGGGCGAATGGCTGGACCAGGAGCAGGTCAAGACGCGCGCCTCTGCATTGATCGTGCGTTACGCGCGCCGCGAGTGGCCCAAGCTGGTCGGCACCGTGAATTGGGTCAAGCCGATCGAAGAGATCGGCGACAGCCTGGCCGACCGCATGGCGTGTGCGGCGATCGAAGAACTGCAGGACATCCTCAAAACGTCCGAGCACCCAATCAGGCTCGACTACGAAGTGTGGCTGCAGCGCTACATCACGCGCTTGCGCGACGAGCCGGAAATGGCCGTGCGCGTGGAAGAACTCAAGCAACGCGCCATCGAACACCCGGCACTGCAAGACTATGTGCAAGGGTTGTGGGGCGAAATTCGCGACGCACTGCGCAATGACCTGGCGCGCGAGCAATCGTCGATGGCCGCGCACGTGGAGCGTTCCATGCAATCGCTGGGTCGGGCCTTGTCGCAGGATCCCTCGCTGCGCGAAGCGCTCAATCAACATATGTTGCAGGCCGCGGACAAACTCACCGCGCGCATGCGCACATCGGTGACCGACCATATCGCATCGACGATGAAAAGTTGGGACGAACGTCACCTCGTCGAACAATTGGAATTGGGGGTGGGACGCGATCTGCAATACATTCGGTTCAACGGAACATTGGTCGGTGGACTGATCGGACTGATTCTTCACGCGTTGTCGATCTGGCTGTCGTTTTGATGCGGGAACGTCGATCGCCTATCCGACGTGCAGGCTTAGGGGACTGCACATAGCCGTCGCAGGTCGGGCGGCACCACGAGGTCGACGCAGGTCGGCCAGCACTCTGGGCACGTAACAGGCAAGGCAAAGGACCGAACATGCCGAAGGGCCGCTGGGATTTGCGCAGGACATACGGGCGTCGCGCATTCTTCGGTGCACTGCTGATTCTGAGTGCCGGCCTGTTCGCCGCCATCGTCACCGGCGTGTGGCTGCAACGGCAGAACGAGCTCGAGCGCCAGCAACGATTCGACTATGTGGTGCGTACGCTGGCGCGCAACATCACCGAGCGCATGTCCACCTTCGAGCATGGCTTGCGCGGCGCACGCGGTGCGGTGATCAGCGCAGGCAGCGGCATCATCAGTCGAGAACGTTTCACCTTGTACAGCCGCTCGCGGGACTATCCACACGAGTTTCCCGGGGTGCTGGGTTACGGCTATATCCACCGTGTTGCCCAGGCCGACGAGGCCGCATTTCTGCAGGCCGCGCGTGCCGACGGTGCGCCGGACATCCATCGCCGGCCGTTGGCGCCATGGGATGGCGAGCGTTACATGGTGCTGTATTTCGAGCCGGAATCCTCGGGCAACCGCCCGCTCGGCATCGATATTGCCTCCGAGCCGCGCCGGCGTGCTACCGCCTTGCAGGCCGCGCGCAGCGGCGAGCCGGTCATGACCTCGCCGATCTCGCTGTCCGGTTACCGCGTTCCCAGCGAAAGCGGCTTTCTGGTGCTGTTGGCGGTCTATCGAGAAGGCATGCCGTTGCAAACCCCGCAGCAGCGCATGCTCGCCACCAGCGGCTGGGTGTATGCGCCTCTCAGCGTCGAGCAGATGGTGCAAAGCGCATTGGTTGAGCGCGACGACGTGGCGCTGGACCTGTCCGACCGCAACGAGCCCACCCACAATTTCTATCGCAGCGGCACGCCAGCCAGCGACAGCGCGCTGCGTCCGCCGGTGGTGCGGCTGTTGCCGATCTACGGCCGCACCTGGGTCATTACCGCCCACCCCACCGCCGGCTTCGTCGCATCGCTCAACCAGAGCTCACCCTGGTTGATCGGCGGGCTGGTGATGGCCGCCGCGGTCCTGTGTGCCGCCCTGCTGGTGCTGTATTTCAGCAATGGACTGCGCCGCGAGGAAGTGCTGCGCAAACAGATGGAGCTGGCCGCGCTGGTCAGCCATTCCAGCGAAGCCATCGTTGCCGAAACCCCGGATGGACGTATCACGCACTGGAACCCGGCCGACGAGGCGATGTTTGGCTACACGGCCGACGAGGCGATCGGCCAGGACCTGACCACGCTGCTGTCGCCGCAGCCGTATGTGATGCCGGAAGTCGATCATGCCGATGCTGCACTGGCAGGCAACGCATCGGCGGCGCAGACCATGCGCCATCGCGACGGGCATCTGGTGCATGTGCTGGCCAGCAAGGCGCCGATCATCGAAAGCGAAGGCACGCCCAGCGGCCATTCGCATTTCTTCCGCGATATCTCCGACCGTGTGCGCTCGCATCAACGCATCATCGAACTCAACGGCTCGCTCGAACACCAGGTCGCCGAACGCACCAGCGAGCTGGTGAAGTTCTCGGTGCTGCAACGCGCGATCCTGGCGCACGCCGGCTACGCCATCATCGCCACCGATTCCAGCGGCTTCGTGACGCTGTTCAATCCGGCCGCCGAAAAACTTTTGGGCTACAGCGCGGCAGAAGTGATCGGGCGACGCAAGGCCAGCCAGTTCGTCGAGCCCGAGGAACTGCAGGAGCGCGCGCACATGCTGGCCGAACAGACCGGTACGCCGGTGGCGCACACGCTGGAAGCGATCGCCGCGCTCACCAGCCTTGGTCGCAGCGACACCAGCGAGTGGACCTACGTCAGCCATGACGGGCACCGCCTGCCGGTGCTGCTGACCTTGAGCACCCTGCGCGACGACCACGACCAGGTGATCGGCAATCTGGGCGTGGCGGTGGATCTCACCGAGCAAAAGCTGCACGAAAAACAGCTGCGTCTGGCGATGGATGCGGCCAAGAGCGCCAACCAGTCCAAGTCCGATTTCCTGGCCAACATGAGCCACGAAATCCGCACGCCCATGAATGCCATGCTGGGCATGCTGTACCTGCTTCAGCGCAGCGAGCTACCCGGCGCTGCGCAAGAAATGGTCGCCAAGATCGATCGCTCCGCACGCACGCTGCTGGAAATCATCAACGACATCCTGGACTTCTCCAAGATCGAGGCCGGGCGTATCGATCTGGAATGCGCGCCGTTCGATCTGAACCAGCTGTTCGACAACATCGCCGACCTGATGCGCTCCTCGCTCAGCGCCAAACCGGTGGAAATGATCGTCGAACCCCTGCCGCGCGACAGCCGTTGGCTGCTGGGCGATGCGCTGCGCATCAATCAGGTGTTGGTCAACCTGGTCGGCAATGCGATCAAGTTCACCGAACAGGGCGAAGTGGTGCTGTCGGTGCGCCGCTTCCCCAGCGGCGACCCCAACAAGTTCAAGCTGCTGTTTTCGGTCCGCGACACGGGCATCGGTATTTCCAAGGAAAAGCAGAGCGTGATCTTCTCGCCGTTCCTGCAGGCCGACACGTCCACCAGTCGGCGTTACGGCGGCAGCGGCCTGGGCCTGACCATCAGCCGGCGCCTGGTCGAATTGATGGGCGGCGAACTGGAAGTGGAAAGCGTGCCGGGCCGCGGCAGCGAATTCTATTTTGTGGTGACCCTGGAAAAATCCGCGCCACCACAGGCACAGCGCGAATTGCCGGCCTTGCCGCCGGAAGCAATGCCACGCGTGCTGATCGCCGACGACCACGATGCAGCGCTCAACAACCTGGTGCGCATCGCCACCGAACTTGGCTGGCGCGTGGATGCGGTGGCCAACGGACAGGCTGCGCTGCAGGCCATCGAAGGCGCCGCAGAGCCCTACGATATTTTCCTGCTCGACTGGCGCATGCCCGATATCGACGGGGTGGCCATCGCACGTAAGATTCGTGTACGCGCCACGCCCGGCCCGCATCCGGTTATCGTGATGGTTACCGCCTACGAACGCCGCCTGCTGGAGCAGCATCCCGAACAGCAGGATCTGGACGCGGTGATGACCAAGCCGGTGACCGGCGCGGCCCTGCACCGGCTGGTCGAACAACTGCTCGAGCAACGCCCGGGCGCCCGCCCTGCCACGCCGACATTCGTTGCGCGACGTCTGGAAGGCGCGCACCTGCTGCTGGTCGACGACAGCGACATCAATTGCGAAGTCGCCCAGCGCATTCTCGAAGGCGAAGGCGCCATGGTCACCGTCGCCCACGACGGCGAACAGGCGGTGAGCACGCTCAAACGCGCGCCCAACCTGTTCCACCTGGTGCTGATGGATGTGCAGATGCCGGTGGTGGACGGTTACGAGGCCACGCGCCGTTTGCGCCAGATCCCGGCTCTGGCCAGCCTGCCGGTGATTGCGCTGACCGCCGGCGCCTTCCGCCCGCAGCAGGAAAAAGCGCTGGAAGCCGGCATGAACGGCTTTATCGCCAAGCCATTCAACGTCGAAGAACTGGTCACTGCCATTCGTCATTTCTTGCAGCCGGGCACACGGCGCATTCCGTCGCTTCCGCACGAGGCGCAGGCGCACACCGGTCCCGAATGGGACTACAGCAACCCGGAACTGCTGGACGCCGCACGTGCACGCAGCCTGTGGCGCGAGCGCGAACCCTATGCGCGCTATCTGATCAAGTTGCTGCGCGACAACCCGGACCCGGCCGAGGTAGCCGCCGAGCATCTGCGACGCAATGAGCTGCCGGCCATCGGCGCGATGGCGCACAAGCTGCGTGGCGCGGCCGGCTCGCTCGCGCTGCCGGCGCTGGCCGGTGCAGCTGGCGACCTGGAGACGCGTATCGAGGAAGGACACGACATCACCGCATCGCTGATTGCGTTGAAAGACATCATGCAGCGTACCGCCGACGCAATCCGGGCATTTCTGCAGCATGGCGACAGCGACGTTGCCGCCGACGAGGATGGCGCTGCGTTGGATGCAGACAGCGTACAGATCCTGACATCGGCCTTTGCCAGCGACGATGCCGACCAGATCGACCATGCGCTATTGATCTGTGCGCCGCGCTTGCCGCGCGCACTGCAGGAAGCCCTGCAACGCGCGGTCGAAGATTTCGATTTCCGCCGCGCCGAGACCACGTTGCGCGAGTGGCAAACCACCCACCCGCACTAATCACGCTCTCCGAGCGTTTGGCAAGGATCGACCATGCCGTCCCGCCCCCTGCTGTGTGTCGACGACGAGTCCAGCAACCTGGCCACCTTGCGCCAGCTGCTACGCGATGACTTCGCACTGGTATTCGCCAAGTCCGGCAGCGAAGCCCTGGATGCGGTCAGCCGCCACGAACCAAAGCTGATCCTGCTGGATGTCGAATTGCCCGACATGGACGGCTATGCGGTAGCGCGCGCGCTCAAGCAGCAGCCTTCCAGCAACGCCATCCCCATCCTGTTCGTGACCTCGCGCAACAGCGAACACGACGAACGCCTCGGGCTGGAAGCGGGCGCGGCCGATTACGTCAGCAAGCCCTACTCGCCTGCGCTGCTCAAGGCGCGCATCAGCACCCAGTTGAAGCTAGCCGAAAACGCACGTCTTGCCCAGCAATACCGCGACGCGATCCATCTGCTCGGCACCGCTGGCCAGGGCCAGGACGCCGACACCGGCGCGCACATCTGGCGCATGGCGGTGTACGCGCGCGTCCTGGCCGAAGCGGTGGGCTGGTCGCCGCAGCAGGCGCAGACCCTGCAGGACGCCGCCCCGTTGCACGACGCCGGCAAGATCGCGGTGCCCGGCAGCATCCTTCTAAAGCCCGATTCGCTGGACGAACACGAACGCTCGGTGGTGCGCCAGCACCCGCAGGCCGGCCATGATCTGTTGCGCCACGGACGCGGTCCGGTGTTTCGGTTGGCAGCGGAAATCGCGCTGCATCATCACGAATGCTGGGACGGCAGCGGGTATCCCCAGGGGTTGTCAGGCGATGCGATTCCCGAATCGGCACGCATCGTGGCGGCGGCCGATGTGTTCGACGCGCTCTGCGGTCGACGCGCCTATAAAGCGCCGTGGACGGTGGAAGATGCAATGCGCAAGCTCGACAGCATGGCAGGCAAGCAACTGGAACCGCGCCTGGTGCAGCATTTCCACGCGGCGTTGCCGCAGATTCTGCAGATCAAGGACGCTTGGGACAGCCCTGCGACTTAGGGCAACGCTGATCAA
>NZ_JFAQ01000148.1 GCF_001304695.1 Xanthomonas axonopodis | reverse complement strand
GTTGCCCACATGAAGCACAGAGGCCTCCCAACAGAGGCCTCGATCACCGGGATTGCCCTGAATGGGCAAAGCGATCTACGCGCCCCATCGTCTATGTGCATCCAACCTCCCGCGAAACGCGGGAACGGGGCTTGATCAGCGTTGCCCTAGTGCTTTTGCTTCACCCCAATCCCGATTCCCGCCTGCCCATTCCCGGACTTATCCAGCGCCAGGTTCAGGGCGAGCACGTTGACCCGCGGCTGCCCAAGCAGTCCGAACTGGGGCGCTTCGATCGCCGCCTGCACCAGAGCGGCAACGCGTTGCTCGGGCCAGTCGCGTGCGGCGGCCACGCGGCGGATCTGCACCTGTGCGCCGGCCGGGCTCAAATGCGGGTCCAGGCCACTGCCGGATTGGGTCAGCAGCTCGCCCGGTACGGCCTCAGGGGCGATGCCGTCGCGTGCGGCCACTTGCGCACGCGTGGTCGCGATACGGGCCAGCAAATCAGGATTGGAACGCGCCTGGTTGCTGCCGGCCGCGGCGGTGAGGTCGTACTTGGCGGCCGATGGACGCGGCTGGAAATAGCGCGCATCGGTAAACGGTTGGGCCACCAAGGCCGAACCAACTACGCGCGCATCGACGCGCACCAGCGAACCGGTGGCCTGCTCGGAAAACAGCGCACCGGTGATGCCGGTGGCGATCATCGAGTAGGCCAGGCCCAACCCGAACAAGGTGAACACCGCGAGCATCAGCGAACCGCGCAGGACGCCGTCGTCGCGTAACGGCAAGGAAGAAGACATGGACATGTTCCCGGAAGAAGAAAGGGGCATCACGCGTGGCTCAGGCACCGAGGAGGGCAACCAGCGCCAGATCGATCACTTTGATCGCAGCGAACGGAAGCAACACGCCACCCACACCGTAGATCAGCATGTTCCGGCGCAGCAGCGCGGTGGCGCTGGAAGGACGAAAACGCACCCCGCGCAACGCCAGCGGAATCAATGCCGGGATGATCAACGCATTGAAGATCAACGCCGCCAGCACCGCATGGCGCGGGCTGGAGAGCTGCATCACGTTGAGCGCTGCCATCGACGGGATGGCGGCGGCAAACAGCGCCGGCAGGATCGCGAAGTATTTGGAAACGTCGTTGGCCAGCGAGAAGGTGGTCAACGCGCCACGCGTGATCAGCTGCTGCTTGCCCACTTCCACCACCGCCAGCAGCTTGGCCGGGTCCGAATCCAGATCCACCATGTTGCCGGCTTCCTTGGCCGCCTGCGTGCCGGAGTTCATTGCCAGGCCCACGTCGGCCTGCGCGAGCGCCGGCGCGTCGTTGGTGCCATCGCCGACCATCGCCACCAACCGCCCGCCCGTCTGTTCGGCACGGATGCGTGCCAGCTTGTCTTCCGGGCGGGCCTGGGCGATGTAGTCGTCCACGCCAGCTTCGGCGGCGATTGCGGCAGCGGTGAGCGGGTTGTCGCCGGTGATCATCACCGTCTTGATGCCCATCGCACGCAACTGCGCGAATTTTTCCTTGATGCCCTGCTTGACCACGTCGCTCAACTCGACCACACCGAGCACATGGCGGCCTTCGGCCACCACCAACGGGGTGGCACCACCACGTGCGACTTCCTCGATACGGCCCTGCAATTCCGGCGAGACGGTCGCGCCCTGCGCCTGCACATACGCCACGATCGAATCGCCCGCGCCCTTGCGGATGCTGCGCCCGCCGATATCGACACCGGACATGCGCGTCTGCGCGGTAAAAGCGATGAAATGTGCGCCTTCCGCTTCCACTGCCACGGCACCTTGCTGGCGCGCCAGCTTGACGATGGATTTGCCTTCCGGCGTCGGATCGGCCAGCGAGGCGAGCATGGCCGCATCGCGCAGTTGCGTGCGGTCCACGCCAGCCAGCGGATGGAATGCAGTGGCCTGGCGGTCGCCGTAGGTAATGGTGCCGGTCTTGTCGAGCAGCAGCACATCGACGTCGCCGGCCACTTCCACGGCCTTGCCGGATTTGGCCAATACGTTGGCCGACAGCGCGCGGTTCATGCCGGCAATACCGATCGCCGGCAACAGCCCGCCGATGGTGGTCGGGATCAGGCACACCAGCAGCGCGATCAGCAGCAGCGGATCCAGCGTGACGCCGACAAAGCCCGCAATCGCCGGCAGCGATGCCACCACGATCAAAAACGTCAGCGTCATCGCGGCCAGCAACAAGGTCAGCGCGATTTCGTTCGGCGTCTTCTGCCGGTTGGCGCCTTCCACCAAGGCAATCATGCGATCGAGAAAGCTGTGCCCGGGCTCGGCGGTGACCTTGAACACGATCTCGTCGGAGAGCACGCGGGTACCACCGATGACGCCGCTGCGATCGGTGCCGGCCTCGCGCAGCACCGGTGCCGATTCGCCGGTGACCGCCGCTTCGTTGATGGTGGCAACACCCCGCACGATCTCGCCATCGGCCGGCACGAATTCGCCTTGGGACACCATGACGTAATCGCCCGGACGCAACTCCGCTGCCGGCACGCGCGTTTCGCGGCCACCGAGTGCGGTTTCCACCATGCGTGCCACCAGGTCCTTGCGCGCACGCCGCAACGACGCGGCCTGGCCGCGGCCACGCGCTTCGGCGATGGCTTCGGCAAAATTGCCGAACAACACGGTGACGAACAGAATCGCCGTCACCGCCCAGCCGAAGCCGGCATGCGAATGACCGCTGGAGGTGATCACCGCCGCCAGCAACGTGCCACCCATCACCACCGCCATCACTGGGCTGCGCAGCAGATGCCGCGGCGCCAACTTGGCGAAAGCCGCACGCATCGCCGCAACCAGCACGGCGGCATCGAACAACGCTGCGTCACCGCGCTCGCGTTTTTCAGTCGTATCGATCGTAGACATTGCACAAAACTCTCAGGACGCCGCCAGGGCGAGGTGTTCAGCAATAGGACCCAGCACCAGTGCCGGCATGAACTGCAGCACGGTCAGCACGATCACGATCGCCATCAGGGTCAGCGCAAAGGTGGGCGTTTCGACCTGCAGGCTGCCGGCCGATTCGGGCGCACGCCGCTTGACGGCCATGCGTGCGGCCACCATCAACGGCAGGATCAACGCCGGATACCGGCCCAGCGCCAGCACGACCGAGCAGCTCAGATTCCACCAGTACGTGGCATCGCCCAGACCTTCGAAACCCGAGCCGTTATTGGCGAATGCAGAGGTGTACTCGTAGAACACCTGGCTGATGCCGTGAAAGCCGGGGTTGGAATTGGCAGTCAATGCCGGTACTGCCAGCGCCACTGCGGTAAAGCCCAGCACCACCAACGGCTGCAGCAGGATCAACAGGGCCAGCAACTGCACTTCGCGCGATTCGATCTTGCGGCCGAACAACTCCGGTGTGCGTCCGGTCATCAAGCCGGCCAGGAACACGCTGAGCAACAGATACACCACGAACTGCTGCAGGCCGCAGCCGATGCCGCCCCAGATGGCGTTGATCAGCATGTCGACCAACGTGACCAGGCCACTCAACGGCGCCAACGAATCGTGCATCGCGTTGACCGAGCCATTGGAGGTCTGCGTGGTCAACGCCGCCCACAATGCCGAGGCATCGGCGCCGATGCGCACTTCCTTGCCTTCCATCAGCGCCGGCGAGTGCGCGCTGGCCGAATGCGCCTCGGACCACAGCAATAGCGCAGTGGAAGCCGCCGACATCGCCAACATGGTGCCGAACACCAACGCCGTGAGCCGCTTGCGTCCGGTCAGGTAGCCGACCATGAACACCACGCTCATCGGCAGCAGGACCAATGCGAGCGTTTCAAGCAGATTACTCAATGGCGTGGGGTTTTCCAGCGCGACCGAACTATTGGGGCCGTACCAGCCACCGCCGTTGGTGCCGAGCTGTTTCACCGCCACCATCGCCGCGACCGGGCCCACCGCAATGGTCTGCTTGGGCATGCCCGCGCTGCTATCCAACGGTGTCGCGGTCGCCGCGCCCTGCAACGTCGACGGCACACCCTGCCAGCCGAGCAAAACGGTCCACAGCAGGCACAGCGGCAACAACACGCGCACGCTGGAGCGAATCACGTCGGTCCAGTAATTGCCGACGTCTGCTTCAGGCAGGGCTTCCAGGCCCGAACCCGTGTGGTGGCGTCCCTGAGGCGACAGTTCCGGCTCCGCAATCTCCGCCACGGCCGTCGTGTCCGACGCCGGTGCAGCAATCGACGCCTGGTTGGCTGCGCGCCCACCGAACAACGCACGCAGCGTCGCAACCGCCAACGCCAAGCCCATCATCGGCGTCACCACCTGCAGACCGACGATACCGGTCATCTGCGCCAGATACGACAACTGCGCCTGGCCAGAGTAGTGCTGCTGGTTGGTATTGGTGACGAACGACACCATGGTGTGCAGCGCGGTATCCCAGCGCATGTTGGGGATGGCGTCCGGGTTGAACGGCAGCCACGCCTGGGTCACGAACACCACCCAGGTCAGCAAACCGACGACAAGGTTGCTGAGCAGAAATGCCATGCTGTACCCGCGCCACGACATACCCTGCTGCGGGCGCGTGCCAAGCAAGGCGTACAACGGCCGTTCGATCCAGCCGAACAGCACGTCGCTGCGCATCGGCGCACCGCGTATCACCGCGGCCATGTAACGGCCCAGAAGCCACGCCAGCACGATGGCCAGCGCGTACACAAGAAAAGTTTCAGTCATTGGAGCGCACTCGGATCAGAAGTCTTCGGGCCGCAGCACCACGTACAGCAGGTACGCAGCAGCAACGAGTACGGCCACGCCGCACAACAGGGACAACCAGCCGGGCATGACGGTCACTCCCCCATATGCGCGCACGACGGCGCGATGAATGCGATGTGCAACGGCCTAGACCGCGTGTGCGTGCCAACCTGGCAAAGCGCTGCCGCACCGTGCGTGCAGCGCCGATGGAGCAGACAAGTCAAGGGATGCATCGGGATCGTCCACGGCGGAACCGCTCCGCCAACCTGCGCAGTCTCTGCCTGGGCTGCGTAAAGTCGCTATGGACCTGCCGCCGGCGCTGCGTAAAGTCCGCATAAAATGCGCAGGCCAGCCCTGCGCCTCAATCAGGTAGCCCGCCAGGCGCTCCAGCGGTTGGCTTCCCTCACTGCGCTGGCCCTGCGGCACGCAGGTGGCAACGATGCCGCGAAGTTCCATTGCCCTGGCGTCGCGCCAAGCCTGGATGGCGCCGGTCCGATGCGCCATCTACCGCAAGGGCCAGTCGCGCCGCCAACTGCGCTGGACCGCAGACGGCGTGTGATCTAGGTCAAGACCGGACCCCGGCCCGGCCAAGCCGCCGCATGCATCAGCACGCACTGCGCAACGCCCTGACTTGGTCCTTTCGACTGCTCCGCCTTCAGACTGGTAGCGGCGCATCCGCGCAAGGCAGATTCGCCGCGAGCCTGCGCGTGAGCAACCCAGGATCAGCTTGACGCGGCACCGCTAGGCGGATTGTCCGAGGCCAGCGAGCGTCTGCTTGCATGCCTACCAGAAACGCAAATGCCTCGCCCAGCCTGCCGCAGGTTCGGGACAACGTTTCTATTCGTTCGTCGCACCAGGTCCTGAATTCAGCGGATCGAGGCGTGATGGCATTCGCTTGCGAGCGGATTGCAAGGATCACCTGCCGATGCCGTTCCGGATCCAGGGATTTTGCCTGCTCTGCCACTTTCCAAGCTGCCTCAAAGCGCGTTTCCCGAGGCTGTTGCGACAACGCGTTGGTCAAGCGCAACAACACTGAGGCCGTGATGTCATGCGCAGCCATGCGTTCTTGCTCGGACATTCCATCGCGGTAAAGCTTGGAACACGCGTCCGCCAACAACCGATGAACATCAAAGCGCATATGCGCAAAAGGCAGGTTGACCGACAACTCGGCCAGATGCGGCAACACGTCCCATCCGATCACCGACCAGGCAAGTTTTTTCGTAACGGACGCGTAACTGCTGTTCCTAAAGTCATCACCCTCCCGCACAAGGGCATGGTGATAGAGGAGCGCCACCGCACGCGCACGCGGACCTGGCTGCTGTGCAGCCACCTCGCTGATCACGTTCATGCACTCCGGTAGTGGCAGGCGATGGATCACCAGCACCAGCAGGTGCACCTGAGGAGACAGCGCCCCCAGTCCACTCTTCTCAGCCTGCTCCATCACGTCCAGTGCTACCTGAGCGTGAGCGGCCAGTGGAGTTTGCAACACTGCGCGCAGAGCCGCCTCGCATTCGGGCAGGTCTATCACTGACTCCGTCAAACACTCCAGGGCAGGCAACCCCGACTGTGCGGGGAGTGCGTTGATATGCGCCAATAAGGTCATAAACGCCTGGCCGCGCTCGGACGCTGCCAAAGGGCTTCACGCTGCTCTCCGGGCAGGCGGGCCAATGCAGGCGGGCCAATTGATATATGAAGGGCTCCAGTGCACGCAGCACTGATTGCCCGGGGAGCTTGTCGATGTGCGCGAACAAGGTCGTGAACGCCTCGCCACGCTCTGACTCCAGCAATTTCCAAATGCTGTACACCCGCTTGACGTATGCGCGCGCGCGCTGTGCCCCCCCATCGCCCACAGACGGGAGGCGGTCCACCAGTTGCATGGCGGCGCGCATGCGCTCAAGACTGCTGACCTCACCGAAATCGGTGATTGGCTTGTAGTCCGGGTTTGCCGCCAGGAACGCTTGCAACTTCTCACGTGCCGCCGCCGCTTGCCCTGGCGAAGCTGAGCCGAGATTCTCCATGCGCTTGAGCCTCAATTTTCGTTCAAGCGTTTGACCCGCATCGGTGATTGGATTGCTGCGTGGGACTACCGCCCGCAGCACCGTCCGCATGCTTGGGCGGGTGTCCGTGGCCATCAGCCGCGAGGTTGCGCCAAGCCGCGCCTTGCTTCCATCGTCCAATCGACTCACGATGTTTCGGCGAAGCTCGGGCGGTAGCTCAGAGAGCCTGTCGAAGATCGCGGCCCGCTTGTTTTGTGCGGGTGGCGGACTGGGAAAGGGTCGACTGGTCTGCGGCTGGGAGGTCGATTCCTCTCCCGGTTGACTGGTGGACGCCACAGCGTGCGATAGACCTGTACTGGTGATCGGCATCCCGGGTCTCCTGCGGTGTGCCGCGGCAGCGGCATCGAGTTAGGCTTCGTGCGTACTTTCCTGAAAGCAACATCCTGTCTGCAGGCGGTTTCAGAAATCCCGCTCGCCCGCGCGAGCGCGACGGCGCACACGCCTAGACAGCCAAGGCCGGCATCTCTGCAGCACCGGGCGAAGCGATTGATTCCGCTGTTGGGTGGGTGCTGTGATGCACTGATCTTCAACAGCAGCGGTTGCATCAGCATCATCACGCTTCGCATGCGCGCAGACGCTCCCGTCGCCCGGACCGGACCATGCGTCACGGCGTACAAAGCCGTGTGCATGCGCTCGCCGCTCGGTCAACGCACCGAACTCCACGCTGGGGGTCCCACACGATGGAGCTGCCAGTAACGCCTAAAACTCCTTGCCAACTGTTTCGCCACCAATCGCACGACGCGGTCAAGACACCCATGGCTTGTAGGCGCGCACAACGCCGTGGTTTGGCGGCTTGCCCGGACGGCAACCCGGCCAAGCCGCCTTATACAACAGCGCGCAATGGACGACGTTATGGGTCTAGCCTTCTGGCTGCGCCGCCTTCAGTGACTGCGCCGCCATTCGGAGGCACACTGCCTTGGGTTTGCGCCGAGCAGCCGAGCATCATGTCGATGCAATAGCTCGAGGCGCCGTGTCTAAACCCGTCGTGCGGCTGCTGATATGTCCTGTCTACCAGCAACGACAACTGGCCGCTCGTCTGGAATTCGCCAAGGCAGTCGCTCTTTCGCACATGGCGATGAAGTCAGCGAAGCGTTCGGGGATCGCTTCTGCTTGCGCACAGACTGCGGCGCTCACCGCCTTCAACCTTCTGGGATCGAGCTGCAGTGCCGCCTCAATCAGTAGCTTGCCGCCTTGATAACGCGCTGCTTGAGGCTGCTGCGGCAATGCCTTAGCCAAACGCACCAGGACTGAGGCAGTGTCTTTGCGGCGGGAAAGTTGGGAGCTGGCAGTCGCTAACGCGCTAAAGGCATTCCAGCGCATCTGCGGATCGGGCAGGGTGACCGACAGGTCGACCAGATGGTTCAACACCTTCCGTCCGTTTGCTAATCCCGCACGAACCTTAACAACTTGCTCGTATCGTTGCATAAACAAGCGCGCGCGCTGAATCCTCACAAACATCTGATGAAGTAGCGTCGCCTCCGCTTGCGCAGGCGTCCCTGGCTGCCCTGCTGCGATGTCAGCTAACGCACTTAACAACATCGGTAATGGCATCAGATTACCGACTAAAACGAGTTCTAGCAGCCTTGCTTGAGTGGACAACACCCCCAGAGCATCCCCGCCCTGGACAGCATCGGGCTGGGCGCCCTGGTCGTGAACGGCTGATGCCGCTTGCAACACCTTCAGTAAAGCTGCTTCACGTTGTTGCTCCGTGGGTAAGCCTTCTAGCTCTGCTGTCAATCTTTCCAGGGCAGGCAGGCCCGGTTGCCCGGGAAGCTGTTTAATATGTTCCAACAACTCCATGAGCGCCTCGGCACGCTCCGATTCCGGTAGATTTTTCAGGCGCTCAATTAACTTCAAGCATGCGCGCAAGCGCGTGCCGTGGTCTTCACCGCCTGGGTACGGGAGACGCATGACCATTCGTAACGCAGCACGCAGACGCTCAAGACTGCGGACAGAACGGCAGTCGGTCAGTGGGTCGTAACATGGGTGCGTTGCCAGGAACGCCTGCATACCTTCACGGGCGGCCTCCGCCATCTTCCGCGACGTTGCGCCAAGTCGCGCGATGCTTTTTCGATCCAGTCGACGCACGATTTCTTGGCGAAGATCGCGCGGCAGCGGTGTCAACGCGTCAAAGCGCTGGTGCTGCTCGATGTGCGGCGACTGCGCGTTGGGCAGGGTCCGGCTGGCCGGCGACTGGGAGGTCAACGCCTCGTCCGTTCGATTGGCGGACGCCGCAAAGCGCGGCAAGGCGATTCGATAGAAAGGCATCTCGTATCTCCTGAGGTGCGCCCTAGCGGCGACATCGTTTGCGTCTCGGTGCATATCTTGCCGAGAGCAAAATCGTGCCTGTGGGCAGCGAGGGAAATGGTGTTCACCCACACGAACGGAGCCTGCGCGCCCAAGCCGCGCAGGCTCGCGCTTGAGCGGTCCAGGCTACGTAACCAACCTGCACGAAGGCGCTGAATGCGCCAAGCAGCGCCGCTGCCTGGGGGCTGCGCACCCATCGGCGCGCCAACCTCGCCTTGCCATGGAAGCGCGTTTACCTCCGATGGCTGCCCTAGAACGGTTGGCAACAGACAGATGAAACATCGACAACCACCACGGTCCATCGCGTGTTCGCTGAGATATCGAGCCCCTGAGGCATTGTCGAACGGGTCGAAGCCGGTCCGGCGATTGCCCGCTTGCACCGTCGCATCTTGGGATGAATTCGTCGGATTGGGACGGGATGTTCAGCGCATGCGCGCCGATTGCGGCGATCACCGCGCGCCGCTCGTGCGCATAACGGTTGTCTGTTGCGCACACCACTTCCATGCAGCCGACATGCTGTCATCGCTCTCCAGGCCACGTGCGGCAAGCGGCAATGCGGTGAATGCAGGCCGGCACATTCTTGGGGCAGGCTAACGACAAGCCGACCCGATGCACCAATGCCTCCACCCAGCTCGCGGCGCGCGCAAGCTGCATCGCAAGTTGCGCGCATTCCGGCTGGAACAGCTGAGCCGGCCGCGTCACGTGACCTGAGGTGCCTGCCACCCCCATTGCGCACGCGGTCTTGGCCGCCTTGCAACCGTCTCGGTAACGGCAAAGGCGATTGCCCACCTTCGCAGGTGACCGATCGCCCGTGCCACCAACGGCAACTCTTCCGGCGATACCAACCCAGCCTGTTGCGCCTGATCGTTGGCGACCAGCAGTCCCGGCAACACCGCATCAAACAGTGCTCACATATCCATATACCTGCGCGACACAGTCGCAAGCATCATGCTGGCCGTGGCGATCGCTTCATCGCATCTGGCGATGAGTTCATCGGCCTGGTTCGGGATCGCCGCAGCCTGCACACGGACGGCGGCAATGACCGATATCTGCTCGCTCGGGAAGAGGCTCACCGCCGCTGCAAGCACATCCAGGCTACACAGATAACGCGCCGCGGCAGGCTGGTGCGGCAACGCCCCAGCCAGCCGCCTCAACACTTCAGCGCTACTGTCTATGCTGTCCAATGCGTGCACGGCCCGCGTCAATTCCCTGAAGGCAGCCTGGCGCAATCCCGGATTGGGCAGTCTGTTCAACAAGGCCACCAAGTGAGTCAGGGCTTCGGCTCCATCGCCGGAACGCGCGAGGCGCTCGGCGAGCTGCGCATACGCCTGCTGGAATCGGTGAATCGGCTCCAATCCGACAAGATGCATTCGTAGGGTCACCTCTGCCAGCAGGCGGGGGCCGGTCTGAAGCGCGGCAGCCTCGGTTATCGCGAGGTTGACTGCCTCCTCGGGCAGCTGTCTGATCGCCGATGCCAGCAAATTAAACGGAAGTGCTCCGCCGATGCCTCCGGCAGCGCCACCCTGGGCCGGAGCCACGGCGCCTTGCGCCGCCGGCTCACCATCACCCCCTGCATCAGCCTCTGCTACTGCCCCAGGTGGCCACCGTGCGCTGCTCCGGCAGCAGCTTGCAGCGCTTGCCTTCGCGTGGCAATCAAACTGGGCAAGATTGCATGGAAGGCGAGCGCGCGCAGGCCCGCGGGCAAGCATCCCAGGTCATCCGTCAAGCGCGCCACCACGCGAAATGCCGTATTCCCGGAATAGCGGGTGGCGTGATTCAACACCGCGGTAAACGCCTCAAATCGCTGCGCCTGCGGCAATGATGGAATCCGCGCCGCAAGCCTTCCGTATCCGCGCAATATCTGCTCGCTGCGATCCTCATCGTCCGGGTAGGGGAAATGCGTCACTTCATCCAGGGCGACACGCATGCTTTCTGCACTATGGACGGCCCCGAACTCCAAGCTCGGGTCATAGCGCGGACGCGCGGTCAGGAACGCTCGCACATCCCTGGTGTCTTCCGCCATCTGCCGCGAGACGCTACCCAGGCGCACGAGGCTGCGTGGTCCACACCGCCGCACAATATCGCGACGTAGATCACTCGGCAGTGCAGAAAATCCGTCGAAGCTCTCGGCACGCTGGGGTGGCACCGTGCCTGGGTCGAGGACTCCTTGGCTCGCCGAAGCCTGTGACGTCTCTTGCGTTTGGCTGGTTGACGCCACAGCGTGCGGTAGACCGGTTCGGTTGATCGGCATCTCGGGTCTCCTGCGGTGTGCCGCAGCAGCGGCATCGAGTTAGTCTTCGTGCGTACTTTCTCGAAAGCGATCTGGTGTCTGCGCGCACTGCCAGAAATCGCGTTCGCCTGCGCGAAACGCGACGTGACCGGTGCAGATGCGGATTCGGCGGATGGTCTGCCACCCGCCGCTTTTCGCTAGTACCGCGGCGGACGACCTGGCATCGATGCAGATGCGGCGTGCTGCCCTACCGCAGCGGCACGTTCAACACGGACGGTGCTGCAACTGGCGAGGTGAATGTCACCGTACCGCCGCGCCCTCGCTGGCATCGGTATAGCGCGCGTCGCGGGTGTCGATCACCAAGACCAGTCGCGGCCCTGCCGGAATCTCGGTTGCCGCCGCCTGCAATGGCCAGTCCAGGGTGACTGCGCGGCCCGGTGTGGCATTGCGCGACGAATACGGCGCATGCGTAATCAGTTTCGCCACGCCCAGCGCATCCATGCAGTAGAGATACGCGAAAAGGCTGACGTTGGACCGACTGGGCACCACTCTGTCACGCGTAGCGACGGGCTACCGGCCAGGCGCCGGGTGCTGTTCGATGGCGAGCCCACCCACACTGCGGCACCAGCGCAGTTGACCAGCGGAATGGAGGTGCTCACCGGCAGGCCGATGCCTTGCAGCAAACCGCTCACCAACACAATCCCGGAATCGGCCACGGTCGGCACATCGGTGGCGATGCGCGACTGCCATCCGCTCGACGTCCCCGCGGTCAATCCACCAGTGGGGCTCAGCAACCCTGCTGGTGCGGACAGGCCAAGCTGCGTCGTGGCCTGTTGGACCGACGCCCAATCCGGATAGTCCAGCCATTGCCCGGCACGTGGCGATAACCGCACCGGCGCTTCTGCATCCACGCCGTTGCGGAGTTGCTTGAGGTGGCGATCGAACCAGCGCGTGGTCGCGCTATAGATCTCATTCGGTAATCCCAATGCGCCGGGCAGCTCTGCAGTGGCGTGATCGCCCTGACTGAGCAGCAGTTGTTTGGAGCCGCGCAACTGGTTGAAGAATGCGATGGTCTGGTTCGGCGGAAACAATCCATCGTTGAACGCATCCCCCAACAAGACTGCGGTACCACGCGCGTTGAGCGCTGCCACATCGGTCGCAGAGCTGCGCGAGGCGGCCTGCAACAGGAAGCCCTGCACCGCGCCATCGTAATCGCCTTGTGCCACGCGTGCGCCGATCTGCGCCAGATCCGGGCCGGCCCGGCCGGTCAGTGCGCCCGCACCCACCAGCAGTCCGACGCCCTGCTGGCTGACCGTGCGATTGCAATACAGCGAGGCTTCCAGATCGGCCCAACCGCTGAGCGCGGCCACTGCCTTGATGCGCGGGTCGCACTCGGCCGCCAGCGGCTGATGCCTGCCCCGTACGAAATGCCCGACGCGCCGATCGCATTCGGGTTGGCCGACGTATGCGCCAACGCCCAGTCGATCACCGCGCTGACGTCATCCACCGTGTCCGGCCCGGCGATGTTGATCTGCCCAGCCGAATCCCAGAACCCGCGCGAGGTATGGCTGACCACTACATAGCCGTCGCTGGCCAGCTGGGTGGCGCGGCCCAGATATTCCAGATTCGGCAACGAGCAGCTGGCCGGCATCACGATCAGCGGAAACGGCCCCGCCCCCTGCCCCTGCGGCACCAGCACCAATGCCCCCATTTGGGCCCCGTCCCAGCCGGGGATGCGTTCATAGGTCTTGCTGAAGGCGCCCGCCACGGCCGACGCCGATGCCAACAGCAACGCCAGTGCGGCGATGCGCCCGATCCAACGCTTGCTCATGCTGCTGTCTCCCACGCAAAGCCGGGCCGGGATGGCCCAGCGGCAACTGCGATGCATCCGTGGTTCGGGGGAGAACGTGGCGAACGTACCAGACGGTACGGTATGGACCAAGGGCCGGGAAGCGGGAAGCGGGAGGCGGGAATCGCGCCTAGCTCGGCAGACATGGGCTCATCGCGCAGGACTGGCGGGATTACGCGAGCACGCTGCCTTCTCCCGCGTGCGGGAGAAGGTGCCCGAAGGGCGGATGAGGGCAGCCGGCAGCATTCGTCGTTCCCGGATGCAATATCAACCCGAGGTCGAACAAGGCACTCCGCGCCACTGTCCCAGCACGGCGCTCCAACGCACCGCCAGTCACCCTCAGCACACGCTGCACACGCTCCAACCCCGCGCATCAGCCAACGAAATGCTGATACCCGCGCTGCGGTGGTTGCCATGGGTTGCCTTCGGCATCGTGCACAACCACGCCGGGCGTGGCGACAATCTGCCCGATGCGCGTTGCAGCCACCTTTGCAAATTCCATTGCCTGCATCACGGCATCGCGATGCTGCGGCGCGGCGGTGAAGCACAGCTCGTAATCGTCGCCGCCGCCAAACTGCCAGCCAAGACAGGCCAGCGCATCGATGCCATCGCTGCGCGGCATTGCCGGCAAGGCCGCAAGCAACAGACGCGCACCCACGCCGCTGCGCTCGCACAGGTGCCCCAGATCGGCCAGCAGCCCATCGGAAATGTCCAAGCAGGCATGCGCAAGCCCGCGCAGGCGCAGCCCCGCCTGCACGCGTGGCTGCGGACGCAGCAGGCGCCCGCGCCAGCGCTCGTGCAATGGGTCGGCAGCCGCGCAGGTCACATCCAGCTGGCCGGCCTGCCACAACGCCAACGCGGCGGCGGCTTCACCCGGCGCACCGGTCACCCACACGTCATCGCCAACGCGCGCACCATCACGCCGCAATGCTGCGCCCGGCGGCAGGCTGCCGATCGCAGTCACCGCGCACGAGAGCGGCCCGCGCGTGGTGTCGCCACCGACCAGCACAATGCCGTGTGCATCAGCCAGCGCAAAGAAGCCATCGGCAAACCCGTCCACCCATGCTGCATCGTCGTGCGGCAAGGACAAGGACAAGGTGCACCAACGCGGTTGCGCGCCCATCGCTGCCAGATCGGAAAGATTGACAGCCAGCGTCTTCCAGCCCAGATCGTCGGCGCGCGTCTCGTGCGGAAAATGCACGCCGCCATTGAGCGTATCGGCGGTAATCGCCAACTGTTCACCGGCCGGCGGCTGCAGCAACGCCGCATCGTCGCCAATGCCCAACGGCACATCGGCACGCGCTGCAATGCGGGCACGCAGACGGGCAATCAGATCGAATTCGGGCATTGGAAGGGTTGGGATTGGGCATTCGGGATTCGTAACAGCGGGCTTTGCAAGATGCGGCAAGATGGCTGATTAGCTGCATCATCGAACGATATGCAGCGCAGGCAAGGCCGCTCACCCCACGGTCGAGTCGCTAAAATGCGGACGGTTGCACCGCGCATTAGCAGGACCGTCAATCTCTGCAAATCCCGAATCACGAATGCCCAATCTCGGCGCTTCAGGCGCCCGACTCCACCTTGCGCCACTCCACCGCGGCGCGGTCCAGCACCCCGTTGACATAGGTGTGGCCGTGCTCGGAGCCGAAGCGCTTGGCGGTTTCGATCGCTTCGTTGATCACCACGCGGTACGGCACATCCTGTCGGTACAGCAATTCATAGGCGGCCAGGCGAAGCACGGCGCGTTCGATCGCATCGACCTCTTCCACGCTGCGATCCAGGTACGGCGTCAGCGCGGTATCCAGCTCGGCGCGGTTGCTCAGCACGCCTTCAACCAGGTTCTCGAAGTACGCCAGATCGGCCACTTCGTGCGCCTGCTCGTGCGCGAACTGGGCGATCACCTGCTTGGCAAAACCGCCGGAGATCTGCCAGGCATAGACCGCCTGCAAGGCGCGCCGACGTGCGCGCGACCGCAGCACCGGGTCGATACCGTCGCGACGGCCGTGGCGCGCGTGTCCACCGGGCTTGCTCATGGCAACAACTCCATCAAATTCACCAGTTCCAGCGCTGCAAGCGCGCATTCCTCGCCCTTATTGCCGTGGCTGCCGCCGGCACGGGCTTCGGCATCTTCCACGCGTTCGACCGCCAGCACGCCATTGAGCACCGGCACGCCGGTCTGCAGCTGCACGCTCATGAGGCCTTCGGCACACAGGTCGGCCACGTGTTCGTAATGGCGGGTATCGCCACGAATCACGCAGCCCAGCGCGATGATCGCGCCGTGCTGGCCGGACTGCGCCACGCGATTGGCCGCGATCGGGATCTCCCAGGCGCCCGGCACGCGGATCACGTCGATGCCAGCTTCGCCGATGCCGTTGCCGGCCAGGCTCTGGCGCGCGCCGGCAACCAGCACGTCGGTGATGCGGGCATTCCAGCGGCTGGCGATGATCGCAAAGCGCGCGTTGGTGGGGCGAAGATCGCCTTCGTAGTGGGTCATGCGGGTCGGCAACTCGAGGGGGCGGGAAGTTTAACAGCTGCCGGGCCCTGGCCTGTCCGACGCGTGCAGGCCGGGCTGGACAAAGCAGACCCGGCCATGCGCTTCAACAACACCGGGCGTGGCAATTGGCCGAAGGGATATAGGGCATCGCCCAGCGCCACGGGCCTGCGCGGCCGCAGCCAGCCGGCGCAGGCCACGGCTGGAATCGGTGGCCGACACCAGCCCACTTCAGTGCCGGCATGCCCACCGCGTGGCTGACAGCTGCGCGCCGTCGGCCACGGGTCAGCAGCGCCAACCGTCGTGGACCACCGGGACCGGCCAGGTGACTGCGGCAACCGCCCCGACCATCTTCAGGGAACGGTAGGCGCCGGCACCGAGCGCACGCCCTCACCGGCGTGGCACTCCAGATACTCGACCACCTCCAGCCCGAACCCGGCCAATCCCACCTGGCGCCGTGGGGTACCCAGCACGCGCAGCTTGCCCAGGCCGAGGTCGGCCAGGATCTGCGCGCCGGCGCCGTTGCGCCGCCACTGACTCACGTCCTTGGCATTGGCGGCGGCTTCGGGCTGCTGGCGCAGCCGTGCCAGCAGCGATTCGCTGTCGCGTGGCGCCGACAGCACCACCATCACGCCCTGCCCTTCGACGGCGATCGCGCGCAAGGCGTCGGTGGCTGCCACGCCGAAGTCATCGCGCTGCCAGTGCAGCAGGTCGGCCAACGGGTTTTCCACCTGCACGCGTACCAGCGTCGGCGTCTGCGGATCGGCGCGACCGCGCACCAGCGCAAAATGCAGGTCGTGCGCGATACGGTCGCGATAGGTCACCAGCTTGAACGGACCGAATTCGGTGGTGATCTCGCGCTCGTCCACGCGCTCGACGGTGTGCTCATTGGCAAGCCGATATGCGATCAGGTCGGCGATCGAGCCCATCTTCAGCCCATGCTCGCGCGCGAACACTTCCAGCTGCGGGCGGCGCGCCATGCTGCCGTCCGGGTTGAGCACTTCCACCAGCACACCGGCCGGTTCCAGCCCGGCCAGCATCGGCAGATCGCTGGCCGCTTCGGTGTGACCGGCGCGGGTCAGCACGCCGCCGGGCTGGGAAATCAGCGGGAAAATGTGGCCCGGCTGGCTCAGATCCTGTGGCCGGGCATCCGGGCGCACTGCGGTGCGCACGGTGTGTGCGCGGTCGTAGGCGGAAATGCCGGTGGTGACGCCTTCGGCCGCTTCGATGCTGACGGTGAAGTTGGTCTGGAACTGCGCGGTGTTGTTGCGCACCATCGGCGCCAGACCCAGCTGCGCGCAGCGCTCGCGGGTCAGCGACAGGCACACCAGCCCACGCGCGTGGGTGACCATGAAGTTGATGTCCGACGGCTTCACCAACTCGGCCGCCATGATCAGATCGCCTTCGTTTTCGCGGTCTTCGTCATCGACGATGACCACCATGCGTCCGGCGCGCAGTTCTTCGATCAGTTCCGGAACGGGTGCGAAATTCATGCTAGCCCCCGCGTGCCGAGCAGGCGTTCCACATAGCGCGCCACCAGATCGATTTCCAGGTTCACCGCCGCACCGACCGCGGTCTGCGCAAAGGCGGTGTGGGCCACGGTGTGCGGAATCAACGCAACCTCGAAGCCGTCTTCGTCTACGTCATTGACGGTGAGGCTCACGCCGTCCACGCAGATCGAGCCCTTCTTGGCCACATAGCGCAACACCGACGCCGGCGCGGCGAACCGCCAGCGCTGCGCACGCGCATCGTCATGGACCGACTGCACCTGGCCCAGGCCATCGACATGCCCGCTGACCAGGTGCCCACCAAGCCGATCGGTGGGCCGCATCGCACGTTCCAGATTGAGCAGTGTGCCCTCTGGCAACGCGCCCAGGGTGGTCAGCGACAGCGTCTCGGTCGAGGCATCGGCCTGAAAACTGCCCGCGTCGAACGCAATCACGGTCAGGCACACGCCATTGACCGCGATGCTCTCGCCCAACTGGACCGATTCGAACGGCAGCGTGCCGGTGGCGAAGGTGAAACGCACATCGCCGCCCTGCGGCTGACGCGCCGCCAGCTGTCCGACGCCTTCAATGATGCCGGTAAACATCAGCGTGCCCCCGCTTGCAGCAACGAGGCAGCCGCGATGGAGCGCTGGAAGGCCGCGGCACAGCGCGGCAGGTGGTGCATGGACATTAGTCGTTTCTCGCAGGAGTTGAGCGAAAAACGCCGCAAGGCAAAGCAAACAGGCGCGCACACAGCCGAAAGGCTGCGCGGTGGCCGTCTTCTTTCATCCGGACTATACCGTCGGCTCCGGTATCGGACCGGATCTGCTGACCTTGCGCATCAGGGGTTTCGCGTTGGTTCGCTCAACCCTGGAGTGCAAGCGCTCGCGGGCTCGCATGCTTGCGCATGCCTACCGCCGGTGGGGAATCGCACCCCGCCCTGAAGACGTTCGTGAGTACCGGCGGACCGGTGCGCAAAGTTTAACAGGGCACATCGGCGCGATGGCTGAGTGTGGGCTAAGGCTGGCAGGACACTGCGTCGTGTTAGGAAATTCCCCATAGCCAGGATCGTGAAGGATCTGTTAATTTACGCGCCGCGACGGGAGACGTCGTTCTTTTCCACCTCGCAATGGGGTGGAGACACGGACATCAATTCTGAAAGAGAACCAACTCATGCGTAAGACCCTGATCCTGGCTGCCCTGCTGGTCGCCGCACCGTTTGCCGCGTTGCGGAAGGCCTGAGCTACAACTACATCGAAGGCGGCTGGAACCGTACCGACTTCAACGTCAATGATGACAACGAGGGCATCAACGGCGGCTATCTGCGCGGTTCCTGGCAGATCGCCCAGCCGGTCTACGTCTTCGCCGGCTACCAGCACGCCACCAAGGACTTCAACCTCGGCACCGGCTTCACGGTCGACAGCACCTTGACCCAGGCCAACGCCGGCATTGGCTACCGCCAGGAAATGACTGAGCGCGTCGAGTTCATCGCCGACATCAGCACGCTGCGTACCAAGGTCGATGCGGATCTGCGCCAGCGCGGCCGTTCGCTGGGCAGTAGCTCCGACTCCACCACCCTGGGCTGGGCGAACCTTGGCCTGCGTGGCAAGCCTTCGCCGCGCACCGAAGCATGGGTCAAGGCCGGCTACATCGATGGCAGCGACGTGGACAAGGGCGAGTTCGTTGGCACCCTCGGTGGCCAGGTGAACTTCACTCAGACCTGGGGCCTGGTTGGCGAAGCCCAATTCATCGACGACGCAAATCAGTACCGCGTCGGCGTGCGCGCAAGCTTCTGATCGGCATCGCGCATGAACAAAACAGGCCCCACATGCGGGGCCTGTTTTGTTCTTATTCCCCGGCGTTGGGCGCGTAACACAAACGCAGGTCCTGCCCGAGCTGCCGTACATCGCGCAATTGCAGTGCATGTCGCTGCGCCATCGTTTCGATGCCAAGGCCAGCGAGCAAGGGCATTGCGGTGTCGCCCAGCAACACCGGGGCCATGTAGACCAGCAGTTCGTCCACCAGCCCGGCCTGCAGCAGCGTACCGCTCAGCGTGGCGCCGGCTTCCACATGGACTTCGTTGATGCCGTGCTCGGCCAGCAACGCCAGCACCGCGGCCAGATCGAAGCGTCCAGCTTGCAACGGCATCGCAACGAACTGCGCACCATCCAGCGAAGGTGCGGCCACATCTTCGCCATGCAGATACAGCGTCGGCGCATCGCCGTTGCGGATGTTCTTGCACGCCAACGTGCGTAAGCCGGCATCCAGCACCACACGCAGGGGCGGCACGAAGGCGGTGTCATCGCCCAGCCGCACCGTCATCGACGGATCGTCGGCCAACACCGTGCCAGCACCAGTGAGGATTGCGCCGGCACGCGCACGCCAGCGCTGTACGTCTGCACGTGCATCGGCACCGGTAATCCATTTGGATTCGCCGCTGGCCAGCGCAGTGCGTCCATCCAGACTGGCGCCGAGTTTGATCCTTACCCACGGCCGCCCACGCTCCACCCGCGACAGAAATCCCCGGTTGAGCGTGCGCGCCTGCGCGTGCATCACGCCGCTCAGCACCTCGATCCCGGCCTCGCGCAGCAGCGCAAAGCCGCCGCCGTTGACCTGCGGAAACGGGTCGGCCATTGCCGCAACCACACGCGCAACGCCGGCCTCGATCAAGGCCAGCGCACATGGCGGCGTGCGTCCGTAATGCGCGCACGGCTCCAGCGTCACATACGCGGCAGCACCGCGCGCCAACTCTCCGGCTGCACGCAGCGCGAAGACTTCGGCATGCGGGCCGCCGGCACGTTGATGGAAGCCCTCGCCCACGCACACGCCCTCGCGCACGATCACGCAGCCCACCATCGGATTGGGGCGGGTGGTGTAGGCGCCGCGCTCGGCCAAGCGCAATGCTTGCGCCATCCAGCGGTGGTCATCGGCACGCGCGGCCGCCGCGGTCTCACTCATTGCGTTACTGCTCCCGGCGCGATGCACATCACCACGATCTGCATCGGGCCTAGCAAGAATTCGGTATGCGTCTGCCACCCCAGGCGCTGATAAAACGGTGCCAATGCCGGCTGGCAATACAGGTAGAGCAGCGGCACGCCCAGCTGCGCGGCGGCCTGCACACAGTGCGCCACCAACGCCTCGCCAATGCCTTGCCCGCGCGCCTGCGGCTGCACATACAACGACGCCAACCAGGGTGACCATTGCCGAATGCGTGCGTCATCGTTTTCGAGCAAGCTCACCGAGCCCAGCCACTGCGTTTGATCCAGCGCCACCCAGGTGGTCGGAATGACGCCATCGCGCGCATGGCTGCGCAATTCGCTCAGCGCCTCATCGATGTTCCAGTCCGGCAACAGCGCGCCGAAGGCCTGTAGATGCGCTTGCGCAATCGCAGGCAGGTACTGAGGCGTTTGCGCAACGCAGGCGATGCGCATCGCGCTCATCGCTTGCCGGGTTTGCCGGCGCGTTCCAATGCCGCTTCCAGCAGCGGTAGTTGTTCGCTGCCGACCGGCAGTTCGCGTTCGAGCTTTTCGATTTCCTCGCGGAAGTCGGCCACATCCTGAAAGCTGCGATACACCGAAGCAAAGCGCACATAGCCGACATGATCGAGCTTGCGCAGCTCGACCATCACATACTCGCCTACCCGCAGCGAACCCACTTCGCGCTCGCCGGACATGCGCAGCTGATGCACCACCGCACGCACCGCCGCTTCGATCTGCTCTTCGGCCACCGGCCGCTTTTGCAGCGCACGGTCGAAGCTGGTGCGCAGCTTGCGTGCATCGAACGCCTCGCGTCCACCATCGCTCTTGACCACGGTGGGCAGCTTCAGTTCGATCGTTTCCAGCGTACTGAACCGCTCGCCGCACGCCTCGCATTCGCGGCGCCGACGGATCGTCGTGCCGTCTTCGGACACCCGCGAATCGATCACGCGAGTGTCGTTGTGCTGGCAGAAGGGGCAGTGCATCAGATGGCCGAGATTTGGGATTGGGGATTCGGGATTGGCAACAGCACAAGCAAGGACGCGCGGTTAGCGCATCCCGAATCCCGAATCACCAATCCCGGCATTTCAGCCATACACCGGGTAGCGCTTGCACTGCGCGGTCACTGCATCGCGCACCTTCGCCAGCACGGCTTCGTCGGTTGGCGCATCGAGCACATCGGCAATCCAGTTGGCCAGGTCGATGCTGTCCTGTTCCTGGTAACCACGCGTGGTGATCGCCGGGGTGCCCAGGCGCAAGCCGGAGGTGACGAACGGCGAGCGTGGGTCGTTGGGGACCGAATTCTTGTTGACGGTGATGTGCGCCTTGCCAAGCGCAGCCTCGGCGTCCTTGCCGGAGACGTCGCGACCGATCATGTCCACCAGCATCAGATGGTTCTCGGTGCCGCCGGAGACGATCTTGTAGCCGCGCGCAATCAGCGTATTGGCCATTGCCTGTGCGTTCTTGACCACTTGTTGCTGATAGGTCTTGAACGCCGGCTCCAGCGCCTCCTTGAATGCCACTGCCTTGGCGGCGATGACGTGCATCAGCGGGCCGCCCTGGATGCCGGGGAACACGATCGACTGCAGCTTTTTCTGCAGCTCTTCGCTGGCACCCTTGGCAACGATGATGCCGCCACGCGGGCCACGCAGTGTCTTGTGCGTGGTCGAGGTGACCACGTGCGCATGTTCCATCGGGCTGGGATACACCCCGGCGGCAACCAGGCCGGCAATGTGGGCCATGTCCACGAACAAGTAGGCGCCGACGCTGTCGGCGATGGCGCGGAAGCGGGCCCAGTCGATCTTCTGCGAATACGCAGAGAAACCGGCCACGACCATCTTCGGCTTGTGTTCGGTCGCAAGACGCTGCACATCGTCGTAATCGATCAGGCCCTGTTCGTTGACGCCGTACTGCACCGCGTTGAACAGCTTGCCGGAGACGTTGACCTTGGCGCCGTGGGTGAGGTGGCCGCCATGCGCCAGGCTCATGCCCAGGATGGTGTCGCCCGGCTGCAACAGTGCCAGATACACCGCCTGGTTGGCCTGGGAACCGCTGTGCGGCTGGACGTTCGCGTAATCGGCGCCAAATACCTGCTTGATGCGATCGATCGCCAGTTGTTCGGCAATGTCGACGAACTCGCAGCCACCGTAGTAGCGCTTGCCCGGATAGCCTTCGGCGTACTTGTTGGTGAGCTGGCTGCCCTGCGCTTCCATCACCAGCGGGCTGCAATAGTTTTCGCTGGCGATCAGCTCGACATGATCCTCCTGGCGGCCGGCTTCAGCAGCGATGGTCTTGGCCAGTTCGGGGTCGTAGGTTTCCAGTCGGACATCGCGCGAGAACATTGCAAGCTCCGGGGCAGCTATTGCCAGTAGGGTCGCCGATTGTAAGCCCCTGCCGCACGGGTGACCAATCGCGCAGCCAGCGCCGCCCGCGTGCCCGCCTGCCCGCACTGCACATGACAAGGGCGCCCCCGGAGGTGCGCCCTTGTGTGATGACCGGCCCGATTGCCGGTCGCGGCCGGGGATGACCCGGTGGCCGCGCCGGGTCAGTTGTTGAGCACCAGGTCGGCAATGACGCCGCTGGCGATGGCCACCAACAGCAGATTGCCGCGGTCGTCGCGCTGCCAGCGGTAGCCATATGGCGGGCGGCGCAGGTCATAGCGGTCGTAATCGTTCACCACATAGACCGGGCCGTGGTAGCGCTGGCCACGGGCCCAATACGGACGCGGCGGCGGGCCGGCACGGTAGTACGCGGGGCGATCATAGACATAGACGCGATTGCGATCGTAGCGACGGTCCTGGTAGCGGGCATCGCGGTAGCCCTCGCGATAGCCGGCGCTGTAGTAGCGGCGATCCTGGCGCCACTCGCGACGGTCGTCGCGGCGGTCGTCGCGCCAGTCCCGTCGATGATCGGGGCCATGGTGACGGTCAGGGCCGCGGCGATCGTGGTCGCGGTCCCAATCCCCGGCGAACGCAGCAGGCGCGACGGCACCCAGCGCCAGGAGGGAGGAAAGCACAACGGTAACGATGCGTTTGCGGTTCATGACCGTTCCTGTTCGCGCGTCGTAATTTCATTAAGGGACGGACCGCCTTAACGCATTCTTGCTGGAATCGATTACGAAAAAGCCTATTCAGGTCGAAAGTAAGATGCCGTTTAGCTGCAGGGGCGCTGCCCCGACCCAGGCCACTTGCCCGTATAATCGGTGCAACCCCTTTTCCGCTGCCTCCGGCCTCGGCCGGCGGGCTGCCTGCGTCCACGGAGCCCCCATGTCGCACTACATCTACACCATGAACCGCGTCAGCAAGGTGGTCCCGCCGAAGCGGCAGATCATCAAGGACATCTCGCTGAGCTTCTTCCCGGGCGCCAAGATCGGCCTGCTCGGCCTGAACGGCGCGGGCAAGTCCACGGTGCTGAAGATCATGGCCGGCGTGGATACCGATTTCGAGGGCGAGGCACGCCCGCAACCGGGCATCAAGGTCGGCTACCTGGCGCAGGAACCGCAGCTCAATCCCGAGCACACCGTGCGCGAGGCAGTGGAAGAAGGCGTGGGCGACGTGCTGCAGGCCCAGGCCGCGCTGGATGCGGTGTATCTGGCCTATGCCGAGGAAGGCGCTGATTTCGACGCATTGGCCAAGGAACAGGAACGCCTGGAAGCGATCCTGGCCGCCGGCGATGCGCATACGCTGGAAAACCAGCTGGACGTGGCCGCCGATGCGCTGCGTCTGCCGCCGTGGGACGCCATTGTCGGCAAGCTCTCCGGTGGCGAAAAGCGTCGTGTGGCGCTGTGCCGCCTGCTACTGCAGAAGCCGGACATGCTGTTGCTCGACGAACCCACCAACCACCTGGACGCCGAGTCGGTGGAATGGCTGGAGCAGTTCCTGGCGCGCTACACCGGCACCGTGGTAGCGGTGACGCATGATCGCTACTTCCTCGACAACGCGGCCGAGTGGATCCTGGAACTGGACCGCGGCCGCGGCATTCCGTGGAAGGGCAACTACACCGACTGGCTGACCCAGAAGGACGAGCGCCTCAAGCAGGAAGACAACCAGGAGAAGTCCCGCCAGAAGGCGATCCAGAAGGAACTGGAATGGTCGCGCCAGAACGCCAAGGGCGGCCGCACCAAGGGCAAGGCACGTCTGGCCCGCCTGGAAGAGCTGCAGTCGGTCGATTACCAGAAGCGCAACGAAACCAACGAGATCTTCATCCCGCCGGGCGAACGCCTGGGCAACGCGGTGATGGAGTTCAAGAACGTCTCCAAGAAGTTCGGCGACCGCCTGTTGATCGACAACCTGTCGATGATCGTGCCGCCGGGCGCCATCATCGGCATCATCGGCCCCAACGGTGCCGGTAAGTCGACCCTGTTCAAGATGATTACCGGCCAGGAAAAGCCGGACTCTGGCGAGATCGTGGTCGGCCCCACCGTGCAGCTGTCCTATGTGGACCAGAGCCGCGACACGCTGGAAGGCAACCACAACGTGTTCCAGGAAATCGCTGGCGGCTTGGACATCCTTAACATCAACGGCATCGAAATCCAATCACGCGCCTATATCGGCCGCTTCAACTTCAAGGGCCAGGACCAGCAGAAGATGGTCGGTTCGCTGTCCGGTGGTGAGCGCGGTCGTCTGCACATGGCCAAGACCCTGCTGCAGGGCGGCAACGTGCTGCTGCTCGACGAACCGTCCAACGACCTGGACATCGAAACCCTGCGCGCGCTGGAAGATGCGTTGCTGGAATTCCCCGGCAACACCTTCGTGATTTCGCATGACCGCTGGTTCCTGGACCGTATCGCCACGCACATCCTGGCCTTCGAAGGCGATTCGCACGTGGAGTTCTTCCAGGGCAACTACCGCGAGTACGAAGAGGACAAGCGCCGCCGCATGGGCGACGACGCCGGCCCGAAGCGCCTGCGCTTCAAGGCGTTGAAGTAAGTCTTCATCGGAGTAGAAAAAAGGGCGCCGAAAGGTGCCCTTTTTTATGGGCAAGTCAGCGGACGGATGCTTGGCTGTTGGCTGCTACCGCCGTCCACCCGCGCCTGTGCAGTCGTCTACCCGCCCGTCGACGGCATGCTCACTCACGCTGCACTACCGTGCCGGCGTCATCCATCTGAGCCTTGCATATGCCTGTCAGCTATTCGATCAGCCTGCCCGATCCCAAGCTCGCCCGTGGCAGCGCGCCGTCGGTGAGCTTCACCGCCAATGGCGCCGAGGCCTTTGCCGAGCAATTACAGGCGGCGCTGCGCGATCCGGCGTGGTTCGACCGTTGGCGCCAGCTACAGACCGACCCTGACGAGGTGGATCCCAGCCTGGGCATCACCGATCCGGCCGCCACGGTCACCGGCAAGCAGCACGACCTGCGCATCGATCTGGTCGCAACGACAAGTATTCCCGGCGACCTTTTCAAACAGCGCATGCAGGCCCTGGCTGGCTCGCACTGGGAACTGCGCGACGTTCGCTGAACTGCAATGGGCAATGTGTCGGCGGCGCTGGCATCGCACGGTGCCACCGATGACAGCGCGGGTCAGGCACTCAGCCATGCGTGAAGCCACGCACTGCATCGGCGTGGCACCCGCCCTCATCCGCCGAGCTGCATATCCCAACGCCAGACACCACCAGCCGCACTCAACCGCGCAAGGCCGCAGCATGATGCGCAATGTGCTCGCCAATAAAACTTGAAATGAAGTAGTAGCTGTGGTCGTAACCGGGCTGCAACCGCACCGTCGCCGGGTAGCCGGCGGACCTGGCCGCGTCTTCGAACAATGCGGTTTTCAGCTGGTTTTGCAGAAATTCATCGGCATCACCCTGATCGATGAGCAGCGGCAAACGCTCCTGGGCGTCAGCGATCAATGCGGTGGCATCGTAGGCTTTCCAGGTCGCACGGTCGCTGCCCAGATACTGGCCAAATGCTTTCTCGCCCCACGGCACCTGGCTGGGCGCCACGATCGGCGAAAACGCCGAGACGCTGCGATAGCGGCCAGGGTTCTTCAATGCGATGGTCAAGGCGCCATGCCCACCCATCGAATGGCCAATGATCGCACGCGCACCGGTAGTGGCAAACGTCGCTTCAATCAACGCGGGTAATTCGTTCACCACATAGTCGTACATGCGGTAATGCGCCGCCCATGGCTGCTCGGTGGCATCGACGTAAAAGCCCGCACCATTGCCGATGTCGTAACCGTCCGCATCCGCCACATCCTCGCCCCGTGGGCTGGTGTCGGGCGCAACCAGGATCACGCCATGCTCGGCCGCATAGCGCTGCGCGCCGGCCTTGCTGATGAAATTCTGTTCGGTACAGGTCAAACCGCTCAGCCAGTACAGCACCGGCAGCGGGCCGTCAGCGGCTTGTGGCGGCAGGTAAACGCCCACCTGCATGCTGCAGTTCAAGGTGTGCGACTGATGCCGATAGACATCCTGCCAGCCGCCGAAGCAGGCGCGGTGTTCGATACGTTCCATGAGATTCCTTACGAAGAGAAACCCTGCAGCCGGATCGCTGGCTGCTGGGTTGGACCATCAATGCAACAGACCCTTTTTGCGTACTACATGGGCCGACAGGGCATCCATCAACGCGGGGGAGAGGCAGTCGTAGGGCGGCAACCCCAGTTCAGTCAGACGCGCGCGTATGCCATCCATCTGCTCCGGCGGCGTGCCAGTTTCGATGATCGACGAAACGAAGGCGGCAAAGGCCGGTGCCGACCAGCCATGCTGCTTCGACAACTCGGTGTGCACGAAATCCAGGCCGTAGAACGCGTGCTCCTTGTTCTCGATCCGCCCATACAGATGTACGCCGCAACCGGTGCATGGATGGCGTTGGATGGTCGCGCTTTCGTCGACGATCTTCAGCTTTTCTTCGTGCGCCGTGACCTTGACCTTGTCGCGCGGGACCACCGCCACCACAGAGAACTTCGCGCCGTCGGGCTTCCAGCATTTACGGCAACCGCAAGCGTGATTATGCGCGGTCTGCGCAGACACCTCGACGGTCACCTTGTTACTGGCGCAGTGGCATTCAAGCGTGCCGCCTTGAAAATGTTCTGTCCCACCTCGCGCAACACCACCATCTACCGAAGGATGAATCGACACGTTCGTCATTACGCTCCTCCCGGAGGTCGGGTACCACGTGCGCGGAAGCGACCCGCGCACCGCTCCTGGCCGCCTGGTCAGAAATGGATCACGGTGCGGATCGACTTGCCCTCGTGCATCAGATGGAAGGCTTCGTTGATCTCTTCCAACGGCATCGTGTGGGTGATGAATGGGTCCAGGTCGATCTCGCCCTCCATCGACTGCTCCACCATGCCCGGCAATTGGGTACGTCCCTTGACGCCACCGAAGGCGCTGCCGCGCCACACGCGGCCAGTGACCAGTTGGAAGGGACGGGTGCTGATTTCCTGGCCAGCGCCAGCCACGCCGATGATGACGCTCTCGCCCCAGCCCTTGTGGCAGCATTCCAGCGCCGAACGCATCACATTGACGTTACCGATGCATTCGAAGCTGAAGTCCACGCCGCCATCGGTCAACTCGACGATGACCTCCTGGATCGGCTTGTCGTAATCCTTCGGGTTGATGCAGTCGGTGGCGCCCATGCTGCGCGCCAGATCGAATTTGCCCGGATTGGTGTCGATGGCCAGGATGCGCCCGGCCTTGGCCTGTACCGCGCCCTGGATCACTGCAAGACCGATGCCGCCCAGGCCGAAAACAGCAACACTCTCGCCCGGCTTGACCTTGGCGGTGTTGTGGACCGCGCCGATGCCGGTGGTGACGCCGCAACCGAGCAGGCAGACCTTCTCCAGCGGTGCCTCGGGATTGACCACGGCCAGCGAAATTTCCGGCACGACGGTGTATTCGCTGAAGGTGCTGCAACCCATGTAGTGGTAGATCGGCTCGCCGTTGTAGGAGAAGCGGGTGGTGCCGTCGGGCATCAGGCCCTTGCCCTGGGTGGCGCGCACGGCCTGGCACAGGTTGGTCTTGCCGGACAGACAGAACTTGCATTTGCGGCATTCGGCCGTGTACAGGGGGATCACGTGATCGCCCACCTTGACGCTGGTCACGCCCTCGCCGACCTGTTCGACAATGCCGCCGCCTTCATGCCCGAGCACCGACGGGAAGATGCCTTCCGGGTCGTCGCCAGACAACGTGAAGGCATCGGTGTGGCACACGCCGGTGTGGGTGATGCGGACCAGCACTTCCCCGGCTTTCGGCGGCGCGACGTCGATTTCGACGATTTCCAGCGGCTTGCCTGGTCCGAACGCGACTGCTGCACGGGATTTCATGGGATGACGCTCCTGACGATGAGGTTCGAGGACGGGGGCGCGACAAGCGCCGACCCGGTGGGAGTTTTATTTGAGGTAGGACCGGACCAGACCGAGCAGGTCCTGCACCCGCTGGGCGCGTTGCGCATCGGATGCGGCGGCGTGCCCGAAATCTTCGCGGATATGCGCTTCAAGCACCTGCGACATCAGACCATTCACGGCACCTCGAATCGCGGCGATCTGCTGCAACACGGGAGCACAATCCGCGCCCGCCTGCAGCGCCCGCTCCAGCGCGTCGCATTGACCGCGCAAACGGCGCACGCGCGCGAGCGCTCGCTTTTTCTCGTGCGGCGAATGCGGCATGGCGGCCCCAACAGAATACTGGGGGGTAGTATATGGATCGTTTCGAAAAAAGCGATGGCCAGCTGCCTGCCGACCATCGTCTTGTTGAGTGGCGATCACCGCCACGCGTTGGCCGATGGCGCGATGCCGCGCATCGCCGCTGGCGGCACAGGGGGTAAAGAGCCCCCCTGTTAGCCGCAGTGCAGCACGCACATTGCGCAGATATGCCAGCACCCCGCACGCCGCAGGCGCGAGGCACCCAGCGCAACGATGGTTGCCGGCCATTGCCGCAGCACCTGACCGTTCAATCGTCCCTACCGTTGCCGGCCGCCGAGGTGACGCCTCCGCATCAGCGCTGGGGCTGGAACGGCAGTGGCGGTGGCGGTGGCGGTGGCGGTGGC
>NZ_JFAQ01000147.1 GCF_001304695.1 Xanthomonas axonopodis | reverse complement strand
GTTGCCCACATGAAGCACAGAGGCCTCCCAACAGAGGCCTCGATCACCGGGATTGCCCTGAATGGGCAAAGCGATCTACGCGCCCCATCGTCTATGTGCATCCAACCTCCCGCGAAACGCGGGAACGGGGCTTGATCAGCGTTGCCCTAGTGGACCAGCATGCCATCGCCGTGCGTGATCGAAACCACGGATGGGCCGCCCGCATACTTGGGCGGGTTGCTGCCTGCGACCACGCCCTTGCAGCGTCTCTGGCATGCAGCGGCGCGCCGGCTCACGCGTGGTTTCAAGCGGACCCTGCACCTGTGCTATCGGCGCCAGATGCGCGCCTGCGGGTTGCCGGCAATCTATCGCAGCGATCGCAGCGAGGCGGTATATTCGCCGCAGTGCATCCTGGCCCTTGGGGGTGCCGTCGTTCGAGCTGGCGCAGCATTGGCCGGCAGCAGTGCGCTTTGTCGGGCCGCAGTTGTGCACGCCGCCTTCGTCGGTGACGGCGCCCACCTTCGTCGACGGTCGCCGGCCTGTGCTGGTGACGCTGGGCACGCATCTGCAATGGGTCAAGCAGCGCATGGATGGCGTGTTGCGTGCGCTGGCGCCGCAGTTCCCGGAGGTGGTTTTCCATTTCAGCGACGGTGACACCGGCGCTCCGCCGCAGCCGGGGCAGGGCAACTATCAGCGGCTGCCCTATGTGGATTACGCCCAGCATCTGCACCGCTACGCATTGGTGATCCATCACGGCGGTGCCGGTATTCTCTACGCCTGCCTTGCCGCGGGATTGCCGGCAATCGTCTACCCGCTGGATTACGACCAGTTCGACCACGCCGCACGCCTGCAGGTTGCAGGCGCTGCCTGGTGGTTGCGCGATCTGGATGGCTTGCCGGCGTTGCTGCGTCAGGCGCTCGGCGCCAGCGAACTACCACACGGCGTGCGTCACCTGCAGGCGGAGTTACACCTGATCCAATCGCAGGCGCGCATCGTGCAACTGGTGGAGGGTTTCGCGCAGACCGGCGCAGTGCCGCCGGTGTAATGCAGCACGCGCGACGACGAGTCCGTTAGGCGCGTCAGCCTGCCGCAGCGTTCAACGCAGGCGTTTTGCTGGTCATCAGCTGCGGCCAGCGCTTGAGCACGGCGGCGCGAATGCCCGCTTGGTCGATGCCTGCTTCCGCCAGCAGGTCTTCGCGGCTGGCGTGGTGCTGGAAGCTGTCTGGCAGGCCCAGGTGCAGCATCGGCAGGGTAATGGCTTCGGCGTTGAGCAATTCCGAAACGCCAGAACCTGCGCCGCCGGCAACCACGTTGTCTTCGATGGTGACGAAGCTGTCGTGGGTTTTTGCGAGCTCCAGCAACATCGCCTTGTCCAGCGGCTTGACGAAGCGCATGTTCACTACCGTCAGGCCCAGTTCGCGGCCAACCGCCTCGGCCGCATCCACCGTTGCGCCGAAGCCGAGCAGGGCAATGCGGGCGCCGCTGTGGCGCAGCTGCGCCTTGCCGATCGGCAACGTTGCAAGCGAGGTCTCCAGTGCTGCGCCTGGGCCGGTGCCGCGCGGGTAGCGCACCGCCGCCGGGCCCCGGTATTGCACGCCGGTGCTCAGCATCTGCCGGCATTCGGCTTCATCGGCAGGTGCCATCACCACCATGTGCGGCACGCAGCGCAGGAAGCTCAGATCCAGATTGCCGGCATGGGTGGCGCCATCCGGGCCGACCACGCCACCGCGATCGATCGCAAACAACACATCCAGTTGCTGCACCGCCACGTCGTGCACCAGTTGGTCGTAGCCGCGCTGCAGGAACGTGGAATAGATTGCGACGACCGGCTTGGCGCCCTGGGTCGCCATGCCAGCGGCCAGCGTGACCGCGTGCTGCTCGGCAATCGCCACATCGAAATAGCGCTGCGGATATTCTTTGCTGAAGCGCACCAGCCCCGAGCCCTCGCGCATCGCCGGCGTGATCACCAACAGCTTGGGTTCGGCGGCGGCCATGTCGCAGACCCAGTCACTGAAGACGTCGGTATAGGTCGGCTTCTTGGCGCCAGCCTTGGCCACCAGACCCTTGCTCGGATCGAACGGGCCAACGGCGTGGTAGCCGATCTGATCGCCTTCGGCCAGCTCGTAGCCCTTGCCCTTGGTGGTGATCACGTGCAGCAGCTGTGGGCCCTTGAGCGTCTGCAGGGTCTTCAGTGCACCGACCAGGCTGGGCAGGTCGTGGCCATCGATCGGGCCGGTGTAATGGAAGCCCATTTCCTCGAACAGCGTGGACGGCACGAACATGCCTTTCCAATGTTCTTCCCAACGCCGCACGAAACGCGCGGTGGGGTTGTTCTTCTTGTCGCCGAGGATCTTCTTGCCGCCTTCGCGGATCGCATTGAGCGTGCGGCTGCCGCTGGCGCGCCCCAGCATCTTGGTCAGCCCGCCCACCGCTTCGGAGATCGACATGCGGTTGTCGTTGAGGATCACCAGCAGGTTCGGCTCCGGATCCATGCCGCCGGCGTGGTTGAGCGCTTCGTAGACCATGCCGGCCGTCATTGCGCCATCGCCGATCACCGCCACCACCTTGCGCTCGTCGCCGTTGCGCTGCGCAGCGATGGTCATGCCGAGCGCGGCCGAGATCGAGGTCGACGAATGGCCCACCCCAAACGTGTCGTAGATGCTCTCTTCGCGCTTGGGAAATGGCGCCACGCCGTCCTTTTGCTTGACCGTGTGGATCTGGTCGCGCCGGCCGGTGAGGATCTTGTGCGGGTAGGTCTGATGCCCGACGTCCCACACCAGCTGATCGACCGGCGTCTGATATAGGTAGTGCAGGGCGACGGTGAGCTCGATCACGCCCAGGCCGGCCGCAAAGTGCCCGCCGCTCTTGCCCACCGATTCGATCAGATAGGAGCGCAGTTCTTCGACGATCGCGGTCAGCTCTGCTTCGTCGAAGCGGCGCAAATCGTCGGGAGTCTGGATGCGGGACAGGCGCGGATAGCGGGTCGTGTCGATCATCATCGTGTCAATCTTCTGAAGTCGTATTGTCCTCCCCATGCGAAGGCCCGGCAAGCAAACCGGTTCAGCTATCAGTGGGAAGTGATGGGCACGCACGCCGCCATGCCTGGGGCGCGCGACGCTTACCGACACCTGCGGCAATCTGCCGCACCTGATGATGTGCCGGTTGCGCCGTGTCTCCTTGATCACTTGGCCCCGCGCGCCTGCGTGGAGTGGCGGACACGCCGCGGTAGCACGGTGCTTATGCGTTGGATCGCCGTGGCCGGGTTCGACGTCACGTCGGACTCCCGGTGCGCCAATGAAGCCACCAATGCTGCTGCGCGAGTGAGCCCACGGCACGCGCGTCCAGACTCAACCACCCATTGCTGTCTTGGCGCGGTCATTCGAAAATTGGCGCGGCCACTGACCAGCCAGAAGCGCAACGCCTGGCCTGTCGGCTTACAACGACAACTTCGAGCGCTTGGGCAACTGCGCGCGCAAGAAGGCCATCTGATCGGACAGGATGTTGCGGTTGGACAGGATCAGGTGCTCGATCCAGCTCGGCCGGTAGGGCACCGCCAGCAGCGGCATATGCGCCTGTTGCGGCGTGCGGTTGGCCTTGCGCGAATTGCACTGGAAGCAGGCGGTCACCACGTTTTCCCAACTGTCGCGGCCGCCTTTGGACACCGGCATGACATGGTCGCGGGTCAGGTGCGGGCGGCTGAAATGCTGGCCGCAATACATGCACAGCTGCGAATCGCGCGCGAACAGCGCGGTGTTGCTGAGGGTCGGGGTCGGGTCCAGCGCGCGCGAACGGGCGTGCCCGCGCGCGGCGATGATGGGGTGCAGTTCCAGCGTGCTGCGCTCGCCGGTCAGCCGCGAGATGCCGCCGTGGATCTGCATGCACGGCTCGCCTAGCGTCCACGACACCGCGTCGCGGGCGTACAGGCAGGCAGCGTCTTGCCAGTTGATCCAGTTCAGCACGCGGCCGTGCGCGTCGAGCGACAGCAGGCGAAGCGTGGGGAGTTGGTGGATTGCAGCGACAGCGCCGCCCGCCTCCGGGGCAGCGCTGCCTCCGGGGACGATCACATCACGAGCGTGCGTGTCTGTCTCCATCGGGAAAACAGCTTATACCCGATCGTTGACAGTTTGTGTATCGCAGCGACCGGCTTTGGCAGGTGTCTCGAAAGCATTTGCTCAGCAAGTAACAACTTGGCCGCGATATCGATCGATACCCCCTGTCGCGGCCAGGTCCGCTCCACGACAGCGAGGGACTCGTACGGTTTTATCCGTAGGAGCGCACCCGGGCGCGATGCGCTCAGCCTTCGCTGAACAGTTCCGCTTCCAGCGACATCAGCGGTGCGGCGCCGCTGCGGATGGCGGCGGCATGGGTCAGGGTGCGCGGCAGGATGCGGGCGAAATAGAACCGCGCCGTCTCCCGCTTGGCGCGCTTGAAGTCCTCGCCGCGCGCCGATGCGTCGGCAGCGGCCACGCTGCGCGCCCACCAGTACGCCAGCACCACGTAGCCCGAATAAAACAGGTAGTCATGGCTGGCAGCGCCCAGTTCATCCGGGTTGCGCGCGGCGCGATCGAGCACATCGCGGGTCAGCATCGCCCACTCGCTGCACTTGTCGCGCAGCGGCTTGATGAACTCGGCCAGCGCGGCGTTGCCGTCCTGCGCGTTGGCGAAGGTTTCCACATCGGCCAGGAACAGCTTCAGTCCGGCAGCCTGGCTGGCGGCGGTCTTGCGGCCGATCAGGTCCAGCGCCTGGATGCCGGTGGTGCCTTCGTAGATGGTGGTGATGCGCGCGTCGCGGGCCAGCTGCTCCATGCCGTATTCGCGGATGTAGCCGTGGCCGCCGAAGCACTGCAGGGCGTGGTAGGTGTTCTCGATCGACCATTCGGTCTGACAGGCCTTGGAGATCGGGGTGAGGAAGCTCACCAGGGTCTCGGCATCGGCGCGTTCGCGTTCGCTCTCGCCACGATGGGCCACGTCCACCAGGCTGGCCGCGTGCAGCGCGAGCAGGCGGCTGCCTTCGGTCAGCGACTTGATGGTCAGCAACATGCGGCGCACGTCTGGATGCACGATGATCGGGTCGGCCGCCTTGTCCGGGAACTTGGCGCCGCTGAGCGCCCGCGATTGCAGCCGCTCTCGGGTGTAGCGCAGGGCGTTCTGGTAGGCGCGCTCGGATAGACCGATGCCCTGCAGGCCCACGCTCAGGCGCGCAGTGTTCATCATCGTAAACATCGCCTGCAGGCCCTTGTGCGGCTGGCCGACCAGGTAGCCTTGCGCGCCTTCGAAGTTCATCACGCAGGTCACCGAGCCCTTGATGCCCATCTTGTGTTCGATGGACCCGCAATGCAGCGCGTTGCGCTCGCCCACGGTGCCGTCGCGGTCCACCTTGAACTTGGGGGTGACGAACAGCGAGATGCCCTTGGCGCCGGCCGGTGCGTCCGGCAGCTTGGCCAGCACCAGGTGCACGATGTTGTCGGTGAGGTCGTGCTCGCCGGCGGTGATGAAGATCTTGGTGCCGGTGATGGCATAGCTGCCGTCGGCACTGGGTTCGGCGCGGGTCTTGAGCAGGCCCAGGTCGGTACCGCAATGCGGTTCGGTCAGGCACATGGTGCCGGTCCAGCGGCCGTCGATCAGCGGCTTGAGCAAGACCTCCTGCTGCCAGGCCTCGCCATGCTGGCGCAGCGCCTCGGTGGCGCCATGCGAGAGCAGCGGGAAATTGCCCCAGGCCAGGTTGGCGGAGTTGATCATTTCGTTGAGCGGCACGCCCAGCAGGTGCGGCATGCCTTGCCCACCGAATTCCGGCTCGGCGGTCAGCCCGTTCCAGCCACCCTCCACGAATTGATCGTAGGCGGCGCGGAAGCCGGGCGGGGTGGTCACCGCGTGTGTGCTCTTGTCAAACGCGCAACCGATCTCGTCGCCCACGCTGTTGAGCGGCGCCAGCACCTGCGAGGTGAAGCGGCCGGCTTCTTCGAGCACGGCGTCGATGATGTCGGTGCTGGCTTCGGTGTAGCCAAGCCGGGCGAACAGGGCGTGCGCGCCGAGCACGTCATGCAGGACGAAGCGGAAATCGGTCAGCGGGGCGGTATAGCTGCTCATGCGCAATCCTTGGAAGCGGGTGCGGGAGACGTGCGCCTTAGCGCAGCACGCCATTGAGGCCGGGGGCCGGGCTGAGCGTATTGCGCGATTCCACACTGAACTCGCGTTGTTTCTTGTCTTGCGGGGTCGCCCAGACGGTGCCCTTAAGCGTGTATGGGAACGAGCGGCCGCCGGCTAGCACGTCGGCCACGGTGATGCGGCCCAGCGAGGTAGGTTGCACGGTGACGGTGACCACGTCGGCGGTTTCCGGGCCGATCGACATGCCCACTGCCTGGTCGAGCTTGCCGGCCAGTTGATCGCCAGCAGAGATTTCCAGTGCCACGCGTTCGAACTGCATCGGGATGCTGCTGTAGTTCTGCAGGCGCAGGTCCACCGACCAAGAGCCGTCGGCGCGCACGGTCAGTTGCTGGATGCTGGCGGCCGGCTCGGACACCCGGCGAACTGCGCCGCCGCAGGCGCTCAACAGCAGCCCGCAGGCCAGCGACACAAGAAGAAGGAGATAGGCACGACACATGGACTCGGGTCCTTGGCGGAATGAGGCGGCGCCAAGAATACTACGCAGTACGGTCGCCGCTGCTGAGCGCGCGAAGCGGCGGCGCCGGATCATTACGCCGGGCCCTACGCAGGCCTCATAACAACGGCGCGGCCACAATCAACGGCGACAGGTCGTAGCCCATCTCGGTTGCCTGCGCCTTGAGCCGTTCCAATTGTGCGCGCTGCATCTGTGGCGAGCGCGACAGGATCCACAGGTACTTGCGGTCCGGCTCGCCGACCACCGCCCATTGGTAATCCGGATCGAGCGCGATCACCCAATAGTCGGCCCACACCAGCGTCAACCAACCCAGCCACTCGGGAGCAAAGCGCACCTGCAACTGCCCGGGTCGGCCGGCGACCGGGCGCGCTACGCCGTCGGCCTGGGTCAGGCTGCCATCGGCGGTGCGGCAGCCATTGCGTACGCCGATCAAGCCGTCGTCGCGCAAGGTGTAGCTGGCGGTAATGTCGCTACGGCACTTTTTCTGAAACGACACCGGCAGGTGCGCAATCTCATGCCACTGGCCGGCATAGCGTGAGATGTCCAACTGCGGCACCGCGCGCACCGGCTGTTGCGCAAACGCTGTCAGCGGCAGCAGGGCGACGAACGACAACAGCAGGCGGGGCAGGCGCATGGCAATCTCCGGCGGACGCGCGCAGGCTAGGCCATGTCCCCGGCCGCGCGGCGTGAAGCGGTGCAAGAAACGCGGCCCTCACCGCGGCGGGCACAAAGTTGCTCGCAACGCTTGCCCAAACTGCGCCTGCTCGCTATAGTGCGCGTCCTCGCAACGCAGGCATCGTGTTGCAGGTTAAGTGGCCGAGTAGCTCAGTTGGTAGAGCAGGGGATTGAAAATCCCCGTGTCGGCGGTTCGATTCCGTCCTCGGCCACCATATCCAAGCCTTCATTCGCAAGGCTTCCCGGTTCTCACCGGATCTGTTGCTCTCTCTTGCGCTCGCTCGATTGCACACACGGTGCACACAGTGTGCGTGCTGCATGCGCGCTAATCTGATGTGATCCAGCGTGGACGCAGACTTGCGCGTTGATTCGGCTGCGCGGTCGCCCGCGGAGGTCCAACGTGCGCACGATGCAATCGATTTCGACGTGGTCTTCAACTGTGCATGGCGATACTGCGCACATGACGCACAAGACACTTCGACGCCCCCTGATCCACGGTTGCTGCGGTGAATTCCGCGTGGAGACCCTGGAAAGCCAGGCGCCTGGCGCGACGCTGTGGCTTTCGACCGCGTTCGTTTACCACCGCGATCGCGCCGCGCCCGTGGCCACGATCGAGGGCGCAGGTCAGGGCGAATACCGGGGCGACGCACGCGAGCAGGCGCTGCGCGTGGGCTCCTGCCTGGCGGAGTTTCTGGACCCCAAGGAGTACCGCAGCCGCGAGCGGCAGAGCGGCTGAACAATCGCAGACTCTCGCGTGTGCTTGGAGATCGTAGGCAGCGGGACGGTGATTGGCGAGGCAACCGGACAGGCCGGCGGCACGTCGCGCGATGCCTCGCATGGACTCAGCACGTACTGCAGTTGCCGAACCGCGCGAGCCTGACATGTGTTCTGCCTACAGCAACACCACGTTGTGCAGATGCGTTTGAAGGCTCTTGCGCAAAATCCGGTCGCAATCGCGATCGAAGTCGCCGGGTGCGGTCCTCAGTTTGCGGGCAGCAGCCAGCGAGGTGGCGCTGCCCAGATAATGCCAGTTGCGCAGCACGTGGAACTGGCGCAACTGCTTACCCTCTTCCTTTAATGCCACCGCGCCAGGAAACGGCCACACGGCCTGTTCCAGGTGCTGGGGGCCGCGCGTAGACGCATCTCGTGGAGGCTTCGCGTGGCGTGCGAAAGTGATACATCACCCGCACCCGCAAGTTGACGCTCTTGCCGATGTACAACGGCAGTTCGCTGTCCTGGCCGTGGAACAGATACACCCCGGCAGTCGTTGGCATGGTATCGAGCGTGCTGCGCAAATGGTTGGGGTAGGCATATTCGACCGCACCGAGCCCACGGCGAACGCGTTCACTGCGGGCCACGGTGGCCCTTGGTCTGCTGCGTCAGCGTATCGACGCGTGCGCAACCCTCCAGATGGCCTGGCGCCGCCGCATGCTCGGTGGCGTGTGCGTGTGTGCGGACAATCGTTCTCATCCGGCAGTAGCGTGCCCATGTGCTGTCGCATCAGCTGAGACGCCGCACGATTCTTGAAAAGAACGCGCTTCCGTAAGAGCTGCAGCCCTTCCGGAAGCGCCGTGGTACCTGCAATGCTGCTCAGCTCAGCGGTTGTTGCCGCCACCGCTCGCTTGGCCGCCTTTCTTGCCGGCCTCGCGTGCTTCTTCCGAGGTGAACTCGTGGGCGTTGCCGCTTTCATGAGCCGCCTTGCCGCCCTTGGAGGCGATTTCGCGCTGCTTGTCTTCGTCCATCGAAGCGAAGCCGCGGTTGCTGGTGCCACCCGTGTTGTCGTTCTGATTTGCCATTGCAGATTCTCGATTCGTCGGTTGGGGAATGCACCACTGGACGCCGTGGTGCGAGGCCAGCATCGCCGTGGAAGCATCAATCGGACGTGGGGATTTCGACTGCCAGGCGTGAGCCGGCAAGCGGGCTTGACGAGCGATCTTCACTGGCAAAAAACGCGGCGTGGCGAAGCAATGCTGCGGGCGCTCGACAGTATTGCGACCCATCGTGCGTGTGCCCCGCAGGGCATGCGGCGACTATGCGACGACATGGCCTTACGTCCTGCAATCCGATGCCGATGCGCGCGACAGGAACGGCCGGCTATGCTGGCAGCCTCGACGCAGACCAGGACACAGCGATGACGACACGATGCCGATGGTGGGTAACAGTGCTGGCAATGACGGCGCCGCTCGCCATGCCAGCCGGCGCCGCCACGCTGCCCGCCGGCGCTGCCAAATTGTTACCTGCCGGGCAGTCGGTGATAGGTGTCGCCAGTGCAGATCTCACCGGCGATGGCCAGCTGGATTATGTGGTTGCGTTGCGTGCATCTGCAGAACAAACACTGCGTGGCCATGGCCATTGGGCACCGCCGCGTACCCTGCTGGTGCTGGTTGCAAACGCCGACGGCGGGTTTGTCGAAGCCGCGCGCAATATGCGGGTGATCTTCAACGCCGACGAAGGCGGGCAGTGCGATCCATTTCTGGACAGCGCCCCGGGCCTGGTCGCGAAGGGCGCGTATTTCACCGTGCAAAATGGGGTGGCGTGCGGACAACACTGGACCGACTACATCACCTTTTCGTTACGACCGTCGCCGCGGCGCTTTCGTGTTCCACAGCGCGTGATCGAAGCATGGGAAATGAACACCCAGGACACGCCCGATACCGATGCGCTGCGCCTGAGCGAGCACAAAGAAATTGCCGCCGACCCGCGTAAGCCGGTCCTGCTCTCTGCCCATACGCCTGCACCGTGATGGCGCAAGCGCAGCGCATCTGGTTCGATGGCGGGCGCGGCCGTAAGGGAAATGCTCATGGATGTGACGAATCGCCTCACCGGACCCAACTAGACTGTGGCCACGGGAATGGCCCCGCGGAGAACATCACTTGAACGATCCCGGTCACGGAGAGCTGCGGGCGCCTCACATCGGCGAATCTCGCAGCCTGCCTGTCGAGAAGCACCGCTCGGATATCTTCTTTGCCGCAGTGGAAACCACGCGCATGCCGATGACGGTGACTGACCCCCATCTTCCGGATAATCCCATTGTGTTCGCCAACCGCGCGTTCCTGGAGATGACCGGCTACGCCGCCGATGAGGTCATCGGCAACAACTGCCGTTTCCTGCAGGGGCCGGACACCGATCCGGCCAGCATCAGCGATGTGCGCGAATCGATCGAAAGCCGCAGCGAATTTGCCACCGAGGTGCTGAATTACCGCAAGGACGGCTCATCGTTCTGGAATGCGCTCTTTATCTCGCCGGTGTTCGACGACAAGGGCAACCTGGTGTATTTCTTCGGCTCGCAGTTGGATGTGAGCCGACGCCGCGATGCCGAAGATGCGCTGCGCCAGGCGCAGAAAATGGAAGCGCTGGGCCAGCTGACCGGCGGCATTGCGCACGATTTCAACAATCTGCTGCAGGTGATGTCTGGACATCTGGAGGTGATCCAGATGATGGCCAGCGCTGGCGGCGGGAACGTCGAGCGCATTGCCTTCAGTGCCCAACACGCGGCGGCAGCGGCTGCCAAGGCGGCCACCTTGACCCAGCAATTGCTGGCGTTTTCGCGCAAGCAGAAATTGCGCGGGCGGGTAGTGAACCTCAACGGGCTGGTGGCCGGCATGACCAACATGGCCGAGCGCGCGCTGGGAGGCGGCGTTAGCCTGCGCCAATCGCTGGAAGAAGGGCTTTGGAACTGCCAGATCGACACCACCCAGGCTGAGGTGGCGCTGTTGAACGTATTGATCAACGCGCGCGACGCGATGGCGCAGGCCGAGCGCAAGGAAGTCACGGTGCAGACCCAGAACGTGGAGATCACAGGCCACGACCTGGCGATGTACCACCAGCTGGCACCGGGCCGCTATGTCAGCATCGCCGTGACCGACACCGGCTCGGGCATGCCGCCGGAGGTGGTCAGCCGGGTGATGGAACCGTTCTTCACCACCAAGGAGGAAGGGCAGGGCACCGGCCTGGGCTTGTCGATGGTGTACGGATTCGTCAAGCAGTCCGGCGGCACCGTGCGCATCTACAGCGAGGTCGGCGAGGGCACCACGGTGCGGCTGTATTTCCCCGCCTCCAGCGAATTCGAAAACGAGTTGCAGACAGCCAAGAGCCGAGCCATCGACAAGGGTGGCAACGAAACCATCCTGGTGGTGGAAGACAAGCAGGATGTGGCGGTGGTGGCGCGGATGTTTCTGGAAAACGCCGGTTACCGCATCCTGTCTGCGTCCAGCGGACGCGAGGCGGTGGAGATCTTGGAGAAGACCCCGGAGGTGGATGCGTTGTTCACCGACCTGATCATGCCCGGCGGCATGAACGGAGTGATGCTCGCCCGTGAGGCACGCCGCATGTTGCCGAAGATCAAGATCCTGCTCACCACCGGTTACGCCGACGCCAGCATCCAGCGTACCGATGTAGGCGGCGCCGAGTTCGATGTGGTCAACAAGCCCTACACGCAAAAGGAATTGCTCAAGCGCATCCGCATGTTGCTGGATGGGCCGACCGGGGTTGGTTGAGGCCGATCGACTGCCAAGTGCGATGCCGTTGCGGCATCGCCGTGCAGCCGCTGCTGGAGCTTCAAGATTGCGTCAGTTCGCCAGCGCAGCGCCGCCCGCTGCAGACATCGGGAGCAGCGTGGCAGCCGTGAGGCCCGCAGCGCTGGGCGCATGTCGCGCCCGGCAGATCACCCGCGTCATGCGCGGAGCATTGGCCAGACAAGTGAGCCTGTCTTGCGGGGAAAACAGTCAGGTCATGTCGGCGAACGGCCTGCCATTGCGGCACTCGCTGCACCAGAAGCAGCTTCCACTCATCACTTCTGAGACGCATTGAGTGCAGCAAAGCTGCTACTGCTGGTGCGAATCCCGACTCCGTAACCCCACATCCGCGCGCTCAGTCACCCAGCGGCGCCACATAGCCTTCGGGTTTGTCGGCATTGCGCTCGAACAGGAACTTCTGCAGCTCGGCTTCGAGAAAAGCGCGGTGCTTGGGGTCGCGTGGCGACAGCCGGTTTTCGTTGATCAGCATGGTCTGATGCGCCAGCCACGCTTGCCAGGCGGTCTTGCCGATCTGCGCGAAAATGCGCTGGCCAAGCTCGCCCGGATACGGCACGAAATCCAGGCCTTCGGCGTCGCTTTGCTGGTAGCGGCAGAACACGGTGCGGGACATGCGAATTCCTTTGGAGGACGCGCTTATAACGCGTCGAGCAACTTGCGGATCGGCGCCGGCAGACCTAGCGATGCAAGATCGGCTGGCGCGACCCAGCGTAGATCGTCATTGTCGCGCACCGCTGGACGCAGCGCGACCTTGCGCAAACGCAAGGGCTGCAAATGCAGCCGGTAATGGCTGAAGGTGTGCACGATCAACGGCATCTCGTCGGCGTGCTCGTAGGTGCCGTCGATATGCGCTGCGAACCAGGCGCGCATGCCGCTGTCGGTATCGGCCTGCGGCAGCGTCCACAGCGAGGCCCAGATGCCGGTTGGCGGGCGTCGCTGCAGCAGGATGTGGCCGTCGGCATTCTGCAGCAGCAGCGCAGCGGCCTCGCGTTCGGGCAGCTGCTTGCCGGGTTTGGGGGTGGGCAACGCCTCGGCCAGACCATCGCGGCGTGCGATGCAATCGGCTTGCAGCGGGCACAGCACGCAGGCGGGCTTGGCGCGCGTGCACAGCGTGGCGCCGAAATCCATCTGCGCCTGGGTGTAGTCGGCCAGGCGGCCAGCCGGGACGTGTGCAACATGGGTGGTGGCCAGTTGCCACAACTGTTTTTCGATCGCCGGCAGGCCGGGATACCCGGCGATGCCGTGGAAGCGCGTGAGCACGCGTTTGACGTTGCCGTCCATGATCGCGAAGCGATCGTTCCAGGCCTGGCTCATGATCGCGCCCGCCGTGCTGCGGCCGATGCCCGGCAGCGCAAGCAGTGCATCGAAGTCGCGCGGCACTTGCCCGCCGTGCAGCGCGACGCATTGCTTGGCGGCAGCATGCAGATTGCGCGCGCGGGCGTAGTAGCCAAGTCCGGCCCACTGCGCCATCACGGTGTCGTTGTCGGCCGCAGCCAGATCGGCCAGCTGAGGGAAACGCGCCATGAACTTGTGGAAATAAGGAATGACCACCGCGACCTGGGTCTGTTGCAGCATGATTTCCGACAGCCACACCCGGTAGGGCGCGCGTGGATGCTGCCAGGGCAGATCATGGCGGCCATGGCCGTCGAACCAGTGCAACAGGCGGCCGACGAAGGCATCAGCGGAGGGCGTGGCGTGGTCGGCTGGCATGAGCTGTGCTGGCGATGGAGGGCGGGGCGACGGTGGCGGGACGGTGAGCGGATCGACTGCGCGCGTCATGCGGCGCGTCCATCACCGCAGCGGAAACGTGATTCCGACCAGGCGCCGTTCGCAGCAAAATCCTGCGTCGCCAGGCCATGCAGTGCTGCCGGCGCATGGAAGTAGACCATTGACGCATCCGCGCGACCTTGCTTTCTGAGTCCTGCGGGCAAGGGCTGGGCAAACTCGGTACGCCTCTTGCCTGCAACCATCCATGTGACACCTGCCGCACGGCGCAACCTGCCTGTGGCGCCTACGCGCACAGCGGTTGACATGCGGGCAGGCACCTTCAGTCAACCGCCCAACGCATCCGGCAACAGCGCGTCGACGAAGGCCACCGGGTCGAAGACGCGCAGATCTTCCGGGCACTCGCCGATACCGGCAAAGCGGATCGGAATATTGAACTCGCGCGCCAGCGCGAACACCACGCCCCCCTTGGCAGTGCCATCGAGCTTGGTCACGACCAGGCCGGTGACGCCCACGGCAGCATGGAACTGGCGCAGCTGCGAGATGGCGTTCTGGCCGGTGGTGCCGTCGATGACCATCAAGACTTCGTGCGGCGCGGCGGCATCGATCTTGCCGAGCACGCGGCGGATCTTGCCAAGCTCGTTCATCAGACCGGTCTGGGTGTGCAGGCGGCCGGCGGTATCGGCGATCAACACATCGGTGCCGCGCGCCTTGGCGGCCTGCAGCGCGTCGAACGCCACCGAAGCGGCATCGGCGTTTTGGCCCTGCGCGATCACGGCCACGCCATTAAGATCGCCCCAGGCCTGCAATTGCGCCACCGCGGCAGCACGGAAGGTGTCGCCGGCTGCGAGCATCAGGCTGTTGCCCTCGTCCTTGAAGCGCTTGGCGAGCTTGCCGATGGTGGTGGTCTTGCCAACGCCGTTGACGCCGACGGTGAGCACGACGAACGGTTTGAGTGAGCGGTCGATCACCAGCGGCTTGGAGACCGGGTGCAGCAGCGCGATGAGATCGGCGCGCAAGGCCTTGAACATCGCCTGGGCGTCGACGAATTCGCGCGACTTCATCCGCTTGCGCAGGCCGTCGATCAACGCGGTGGTGGCGCCGATGCCGACGTCGGCGGTGATCAAAGCGGTTTCGATCTCATCGAGCAGGTCGTCATCGAGCTTGGGGTTACGCGAGAACAGGCCGCCAAAACTGCGTGCGAAGGTGCTGTTGCGCAGCCGCTCGCGCCAGCCGGGTTTTTCCGCCGGCGCGGCAGGAAGGGCGTCGCGCTGGCCGACGATGCTGTCGTCCTGCGTGCTCGGCAGCGGTGGGCTGACGATGGCCGGCGCGGTGACCGTCGGCGCGGCACTGGTTGGGGACGCGCCGACTGGAGCTGCAGCAGCCGGTGCAGCGACTGCTGCAGGCGCTGTAGCGGGCGTAGCGACGACCGGCGGTGCGACGACGGCAGGCGTTACTGGCAGTGCAGGCGCAGCGTCAGATGCCGGTTGCGGAGTCTGCGGCTGCACCACCAACGGCGGCGGCGGCACCACTGTGACCGGCGCGTTGGGCGCGCTGGCGGGTATCGGGTCTGGCAGCGCCTGCAATGCGGTGGGCGCGGGCGCGGCAGGAGCTGCGGGCGCGCTGGGGACGGCGGCAATACTCTGCGCCTGGCCGGTGCGTGCTGCGATCTCCTGCGCCAGCTGGTCGGCTGGCGCGGCGGTGGTCTGCGGCGGTGTCGGCGCAGCGGGCGCTGCAGGCTCGCTGCCCGCCGGAGCAGGCGTAACGGACGCAACAACCGACGTTGCGGCAGTCTCTTGCCCCGGCTCGGCATTCGGCATGGCCTCGAGCGGCGATGCCGGAGTGGCGGCAGACGGCGCGGTGGGAAATGCGGCTGCCAGTTCTTCCAGGCTGTAGCGCGAGGTACGCGAGCTGTCGGGCGTGGTTGGCTTGTGACGGCGAAAAAAGCTGGCCATTGGCAACGCAGTAGGGGAAACCCGAAATTCTATCATCTGGGCCTGCCGACACCTTGACGCTGCCGTTAGCGCAACTCCGCGCCCGGGCGCATTGCATGCACCGCACTGTTGTCGGTATGGCAACCCACCTCGCCGCGCCAGAGTGTGGCAAATCCTGCCGAATTCGGCATTTGTGCCAGCGATGTGTCAACGCGAAGTTCTGTCCTCATAACTGACCTTTGAGCGCACGGTAATCGCGCGGCGTCATGCCGACGGTGGCCTTGAACTGGCGCGCAAAGGCACTTTGGTCGGCGAACCCGCAGCGTTGCCCGATGCTGGCGATGCTGTCGTCGCCGTACAGCAGCCGCATCGCCGATTCGATGCGCAACTTGGTCAGCAATTGCTGCGGGGTCACCTGGAACACGCGGCGGAAGTGGCGTTCCAGCTGTGCCACCGACAGCCCGGCCAGGTCGGCCAGGCTCTGCACGCGCAGGTTGTCGCCGAAGTTGGCCTGCATGTGTTCCATCACCTGGCTCAAGCGTTCGTACGCGGAATGACGGCTGTCGGGCTGGCCCAGGTCGCGCGAGATGCCGACCACGCCGATCACCTCATTGGCCTCGCACAGCGGGCGTTTGAAGGTCAGGCACCAGCCCGGCAGGCGGTTGGGGTACAGATGCACTTCAAGCTGGTTGTCGATGAGCTCGCCGCACAGCACGCGGCGGTCCTGCATCATGTAGCTGCCGCCCAGCGGCAACGGGAACACTTCCAGCGGCGAGCGGCCGATGATTTCGCTGCGCAGCTTGCGTCCCAGCCGGCGCACCAGAGTCAGGTTGCAATGGGTGTAGCGGCCCTCGTTGTCCTTGATGAAGAACACCACATCCGGCAGTGCATCGAACAGCGTCTGCATTTCCAGGGCGGGCAGGTTGAGGTCCATCAGGGTCATGGTAGCGGTCACGATTAGACGGTTGCACTACGGTGCAGCCCAGCAATGATCCTAGCGCAAACGCGTGGTTGCGATTCGGGTGGTGATTGTGCGGATTTCCGCATTTTCACTTGGTATTGAACGCTAGTCGTCCGCAGGTCGGCAGTGGGAGCATGGGCCATGCACACCATCGACGTCATCGACTCCCACACGGCTGGCGAGCCTACCCGCGTGGTCCTTTCCGGTTTTCCAGATCTGGGCGATGGCGATCTGGCGCAGTGCCGCGAGCGCTTTCGCAGCGAGTTCGACCACTGGCGCAGCGCCATCGCCTGCGAGCCGCGTGGGTCGGACACCATGGTGGGCGCACTCTTGCTGCCGCCTTGCGACCCGGGCGCCTGCACCGGGGTGATCTTCTTCAATAATGTTGGCTACCTGGGCATGTGCGGGCACGGCACCATCGGGGTGGTTCGCACGCTGGCCGAGCTGGGGCGCATCGGGCCGGGCCAGCACCGGATCGAGACACCGGTGGGAACGGTGGGGGTCGCGTTGGCCGACGACGGCGCGGTATCGGTGGACAATGTCGAGAGCTATCGTTTTTCCAGCGGGGTGGAGGTGGGGGTGCCCGGGCATGGCCGGGTGCGCGGCGACGTGGCCTGGGGCGGCAACTGGTTCTTCATCACCGAGCATGCGCCGTGCGCGCTGGATCTGGCGCACCAGCGCGAGCTGACCGCTTATACCGCGGCAATTCGGCTGGCCCTGGAAGCGGCCGGGATCACCGGCGAGGCCGGTGGCGAGATCGACCATATCGAAGTCAATGGCGCCTCACCCGACGGTAGCGGCGTGGCGCGCAATTTCGTGCTGTGCCCGGGGCTGGCCTATGACCGCTCGCCGTGCGGCACCGGGACCAGCGCCAAGCTGGCCTGCCTGGCGGCGGACGGCAAGTTGGCCGAAGGCGAGCGCTGGGTGCAGCAAGGCATTCTGGGCAGCGCCTTCGAAGGCAGTTATCGGCTGAGCGGGCGCGGCATCGCACCGCGCATCAGTGGGCGGGCGTACATCACCGCGCGCGCGCAGCTGGTGATCGACCCGGCGGACCCGTTCGCCTGGGGCATCGTGCCCTGATGGAGCCGCAGCGGCCCACACCGGTGCTTGCGTCGGTCACGCCGCCTGGCGCAGCAATGTCTGCTGCGATGGCAGGGACTGCTGCTGCAACGCCTGCGTCGGCATCGGCATCGGCGCTTGGCGTGGCTGCGGTGATCGAATCCGAGTCCGCCGCGTCTGGCGCATGCACGCGACGCAGTTACGACCTGATCGTGATCGGCGCCGGCATTGTGGGTGCCGCTTGCGCGGAAGCGGCGGCGGGCGAGGGCCTTCGCGTGGCGATCGTCGAGCCGGGACCGATCGGCGGCGGCTCCACCGCCGCGGCGATGGGGCATTTGGTGGCGATGGACGACGACCCGGCCGAGCTGGCGTTGTCGGCGTATTCGCTGCGGCTGTGGGAACGCTTCGCCATGCTCAACGAAGCCGAATTCAGCCGCTGTGGCACGCTGTGGGTGGCCCGCGATGCGCGCGAACTGGCGGCGGTGCCAGCCAAGATCGCGCGCCTGGCAACGGCCGGCCTGCATGCCGAAGCGATCGATGCCGCGCAGCTGTATGCGCTGGAACCACAGCTGGTGCCCGGCTTGGCTGGCGGCATGCGCGTGCCCGATGAAGCAGTGGTGTATCCGCCGCGGGTCGCGCGGCACCTGGTGGGCGTGGCCTGCAAGTCCGGTGCGCGCTTGTTTGCCGGCCGCCGCGTGGTGCAGCTGCAGGAGCATGCGGTGCGTCTGGACGATGGGCAGATGCTCTCCGGACCGGTGCTGGTGGCCAGCGGTGTGGCCTTGCCGCAGTTGCTGCCCGAGCTGGCACTGCGCCCGCGCAAGGGCCATTTGGTGATTACCGACCGGCACCCGGGGCTGATCCGGCATCAACTGCTGGAACTGGGTTATGCGGATTCGGCGCATGGCGCCGACGACACCAGCGTGGCCTTCAATGTGCAGCCGCGGCCCACCGGGCAGATTCTGATCGGTTCCTCGCGCCAGTTCGGCGAGCACGACCGCGCAGTGTCGATGCCGGTGCTGCAGCAGATGTTGCAGCGCGCCTTTGCGTACCTGCCGGTGCTGCGTGAACTGCAGGCGATCCGTGTGTGGACCGGTTTGCGCCCGGCCACGCCGGACGGGCGCCCGTATTTGGGGGGTGTGCCCGGCCGGGGCGATGTATGGGTGGCCGCCGGTCACGAGGGGTTGGGCGTCACCACGGCGCTGGGGAGCGCACGGGTGATCGTGGACAGCCTGCTCGGCCGCACCCCGGCCATCGACCCGGCGCCCTATGCACCGGCGCGTGCCGTGCAAGGAGTGCCCGCATGAGCGCGACGGTGCGTCTGCACGTGGATGAGCGCATGGTCCAGGTGCCGGCCGGTGCCAGCGTGGCGGCGGCAGTGGCGCAGGCGACGTTGCAGTTTCGGCAATCGAGCAGTGGGCAAGCGCGCGCGCCCCTGTGCGGCATGGGCGTGTGTTTCGAATGCCGCGTGCGCATCGATGGCGTCGGGCAGCAACGCGCCTGCCTGGTGGATGCATGCGATGGCATGCAGGTGCGCACCGATGGCTGAGCGCGTGCTGCATTTCGATGTGTTGGTGATCGGCGCCGGCCCGGCCGGGCTGGCGGCGGCGCAGGCTGCGGCCAGCCAAGGCGTGCGCGTGGGTGTGGTCGACATGCAGCCACGTACCGGCGGCCAGGTGTGGCGCAGTGATGTGCAACACGGCGCGCCGGCCGATGCGCGCGCATTGCTGCAGCAAGTGGCCGGCAACGCATCGATCACCGTGCTGACGCGCACGCAGATTTTGCTGGCGCAACCGGGCTGGCTCCTGGCCGATGGCCCCGACGGCACGCTGCAGCTGCATTACGCCGCCTTGGTGCTGGCCACCGGTGCGCGCGAATTGCTGCTGCCATTCCCGGGGTGGACCTTGCCCGGCGTCACCGGTGCCGGCGCGGCGCAGGCGCTGGCCAAGCAGGGCTGGCCGCTGGCGGGCAAGCGCGTGCTGGTGGCCGGCAGTGGTCCGTTGTTGCTGGCCAGTGCGGCCACATTGCAACGGCATGGCGCGCGAGTGCTCGGTATTCACGAACAAACCTCGCCGGCCGCCTTGCGCCAGTTCGCACTGCAATTGTGGCGTTGGCCGGGCAAGGCCGCGCAGGCGGTGGCGTTGCGCCTGCAGCTGCGTGCAGTGGCGTATCGCGCCGGCAGCGTTGTGATCGCCGCGCATGGCGACACGCAGCTGCGCGAAGTCGAAATCGAAGGGCCCAGCGGCCGCACGCGGATTGCCTGCGATCAACTGGCGGTGGGCTATGGCCTGGTACCCAACACCGAGCTTGCGCAATTGCTGGGTTGCCAGTTGCAAGCGTACGGCGCGCACCAGCAGGTGCAGGTAGATGCGCTGTTGCGTACCAGCGTCACCCAGATCTTTGCCGCCGGCGAAGTCTGCGGCATCGGCGGGCGCGATTGCGCGTTGATTGAAGGTGCGATGGCCGGACATATGGCCGCCGATGCACCGGATGCGGCGCTGCGCCTGCAGCCACGGCGTCATGCCGCGCGTGCGTTTGCCGACCTGCTGCAGCAGCAATTCGCGCTGAATGCACGCATCCGCACGCTGGCGCAGGCGGACACGTTGATCTGCCGCTGCGAAGACGTGCCGCTGGCCGCCCTGGACAGCTTCACCGATGCGCGCGACGCCAAGCTCGCCTCGCGCTGCGGCATGGGCGCCTGCCAGGGGCGCATCTGCGGCGCCGCGCTGGCCGAACTGGGGCGTTGCCCGCCCGATCTTTCCATCGACGCCGGCCGCCGGCCGCCGTTGTTCCCGGTCCGCCTCGCGGCGCTGGCCGACTCGTTCACTTCCGACTCGCAAGGGAAACATCCATGAGCAATGCTGCGTTCTGGCACGGCGTGCTGCCGGCCATCACCACTCCGTTCACCGCCAATGGCGATATCGACCACGACTTCCTCGGCAAGCACGCCAATCAACTGGTGGATGCCGGTTGCACCGCGATCGTGCCGCTGGGCTCGTTGGGCGAGGCCGCGACCCTGAGCGTGGAAGACAAGCTGGCGATCCTGCGCACGCTGGTCACCGCCTTGAACGGCCGCGTGCCGGTGGTGCCGGGCATCGCCAGCCTGGCCACGGGCGAAGCGGTGGCGCTGGCCAAGGCGGCCAAGGACATCGGCTGCGGCGGCTTGATGGTGCTGCCGCCGTATGTGTATTCCACCGACTGGCGCGAAATGGGCGCGCATGTGCGTGCGGTGATCGGCGCCACCGATCTGCCGGTGATCCTGTACAACAACCCGGTCGCCTACAAGACCGATTTCGGCCCGGCACAGATCGCCGAGCTGGCCGCCGAATTCCCGGACCTGCAGGCAGTGAAGGAATCTTCCGGCGACGTGCGCCGCTTCGCCGCGCTGCAGGAGTTGCTGGGCGATCGCCTGGCGCTGCTGGTGGGCATGGACGATGCCATCGTCGAGGGCCTGAGCATGGGCGCCAAGGGCTGGATCGCTGGCCTGGTCAATGCGTACCCGAAAGAATCGGTACGCCTGTTCGAACTCGCCCGCGATGGCGGTTACCCGGCGGCCAAGGAGCTTTACCACTGGTTCCTGCCGCTGCTGCGCCTGGACACCGTGCCCACCTTCGTGCAGCTGATCAAACTGGTGCAGGCCAAGGTAGGCATGGGCAGCGAGCAGGTGCGTGCGCCGCGCCTGGTGGTGGCCGGCGCCGAGCGCGATGCCGCGTTGAAGGTGATCGACCATGCCATTGCCACCGCGCCCACATTGTCTTGATGGCGCAATGATGCTGCCCTGGTCCGTCCTGCCTGTAGGTAAGCACAGGGTGCCAGTTGTGCCGATTCGTACCATGCGCCTTGCCTGCGTGTGGTGCGATGCGTTGGCTGATGCGGATGTGGCATCCAGTGCTGCATCCTCATCGTCTTGTTGGTCGGCCCCCAGCGCACCGAGCGCAGGCCCTGCTTCCCTGTCACCGAAGGTGCCGCAATGAACGACACGAACCACTCCAATTCCGCGGCAGCAGCCGAGATCCTGCTGGGAGGCCAATGGCAAGCTAGCCGCGCGGCGACCGGCAGCTTCCGCGCTGCCGACCCGGCCACCGGCGAGCCGATCGGGCCGCACTTTCCGGTCAGTGGTGCGGACGATGCGGAAGCGGCCGTGGTGGCGGCGCAGGCAGTCGCGGCGGAGTTGGCGGCTGCACCGGTCGAGCGGATCGCTGCCTTTCTGGAAAGCTACGCCGACGCGCTCGATGCCGATGCCGACACCCTGGTCGCGCTGGCGCATGCCGAGACGGCGTTGCCGGCGCCCACACGCTTGCGCGGTAACGAACTGCCGCGCACCAGCGGGCAGCTGCGGCAGGCCGCACAGGCCGTGCGCAGCTACAGCTGGACCCAGCCCATCATCGACAGCGCGGCAGATCTGCGTTCGCACCTGGCGCCGCTGGGCAAACCGGTTTTGGTATTCGGCCCGAATAATTTTCCGTTCGCCTTCAATGCGATTGCCGGCAGCGATTTCGCCTCGGCGATTGCCGCGCGCAACCCGGTCATTGCCAAGGCGCATCCGTTGCATCCGGCCACCAGCCAGCGCATGGCGCAGCTTGCGCATCAGGCCTTGGTCGCGGCCGGTCTGCCTGCAGCGGCGGTGCAACTGCTGTATCACTTCGACAATGCCATCGGCGTGCGATTGGCGGGCGATAAGCGGCTGGGCGCGATCGGATTCACCGGCAGCCGTGCCGGTGGGCTGGCACTGAAGGCGGCGGCAGACGCGGCGGGCGTGCCGTTTTATGCCGAACTCTCCAGCGTCAACCCGGTGTTCCTGTTGCCCGGGGCGCTGGCCGAACGCGGCGATGCGCTTGCACAGGAATTCTTTGCGTCCTGCACGCTGGGGAGCGGGCAGTTCTGCACCAATCCCGGCGTGGTGGTGGTGCCGCACGGCGCGGCTGGCGATGCGTTCGTTGCGGCCACCAAGGCGCATTTCGAGGCGGCCATGCCGATGGTGCTGTTCTCCGCCTCTGGTGTGGAAGGCGTGCAACGTGGTGTGGCGAGCCTGCGTGCCGCCGGCGCCAGCATGCTGGCCGGCGGACACACCGGCGAGGATGGCTGCCGCTATGCGCCGACCTTGTTGAGCGTGGATGCGCACGCCTTTCTCGCCAACCCGCACGCCCTGCAGGCCGAAGCCTTCGGCCCGGTGAGCCTGCTGGTACGCGCAGCCGATGTGGCGCAGATGGCACAGGTGGCTGCCGCGTTCGAAGGCAACCTGACCGGTACGTTGTACCGCGCCGCCGACGGCAGCGACGATGCCGCCTGGCAGACCATCGCGCCGGTGTTGCGCGCGCGGGTGGGGCGGTTGATCAACAGTAAGATGCCAACCGGCGTGGCCGTGAGCGCCGCGCAGAATCACGGTGGTCCGTTCCCGAGCACCGGGCATCCGGGCTTCACGGCAGTGGGCATGCCCGGCGCCATCCGCCGTTTTGCTGCCTTGCACAGCTACGACGCGGTGCCCGATGCACTGCTGCCTGCCGAACTGCGCCAGCGCAATCCCGGTGGTGTGGCACGTTTGGTCGACGGGCAATGGAGCACGGCCGATCTTGGAGCCGGCGCATGAGCAGCCAGATCGGCGGGCTGTCGCTTGCGCAAGCGCGTGCGCAACTGGCGCCGTGGACACAACGCGCCGCGCCGATCGCCGCGGACGAATACGAGCGCCGCATCGAGCGTGCACGCAGCCTCATGCGCGCGCATGGCGTGGATGCGCTGTTGATCGGCGCGGGCACGTCGCTGCGCTATTTCACCGGCGTGCCGTGGGGGGCGAGCGAGCGTCTCGTCGCGCTGCTGCTGACGCTGGATGGCGACCCGGTGTTGATCTGCCCCGTGTTCGAGGAAGGCTCGCTGGATGCGGTACTGAAGATCCCGGCGACCAAATACCTGTGGGAAGAGCACGACGACCCGTACGCACTGGTGGTACAGGCCATGGACGAGCGCCATGCGCATGCCCTGGCGCTGGACCCGGGCATTACGTTCGCCGTGCACACCGGTCTGCGTGCGCATCTGGGCAAGGCGATTCGTGATGCCGGCACGATCATCGATGGCTGCCGCATGTGCAAGTCGCCGGCCGAGCTGGCATTGATGCAGCAGGCCTGCGACATGACTCTGCTGGTGCAGCAGCTGGCGGCCGGTATCGCACACGAAGGGATCGGGACCGATGAACTGGTGCGCTTCATCGACGAGGCGCATCGTGCGCTGGGCGCCGACAACGGATCGACCTTCTGTATCGTGCAGTACGGCCACGCCACTGCGTTTCCGCATGGCATCCCGGGGGTGCAGCACCTGCGCGAAGGCGAACTGGTGTTGATCGACACTGGTTGCACCGTGCAGGGCTACCACTCCGACATCACGCGCACCTGGATCTATGGTGCGGCCAATGACGCGCAGCAGCGCATCTGGGACCTGGAGCAGGCCGCGCAGGCCGCGGCATTTGCAGCGATCCGCCCGGGCGTGGCATGCGAGGCGGTGGATCAGGCGGCACGCAAGGTGCTGGAAGCAGCCGGGCTCGGGCCCGACTACCGGCTGCCCGGGTTGCCGCATCGCACCGGTCACGGCTGCGGCCTGGCGATTCATGAGGCGCCTTACCTGGTGCGCGGCAATGCACTGCCGTTGCAGCCGGGAATGTGTGCCAGCAACGAGCCGATGATCGTGGTGCCAGCCCAGTTCGGCGTGCGCCTGGAAGACCATTTCTACGTGACCGACGATGACGTGCAATGGTTCACACCGCCGTCGGTGGCGATCGATCAACCGTTTGCGTGAGCCTGTACGAGCCCGTGAGTGGGCAGGCGCGCGTTGCGCGCGAGGGGCTTGTCGATAATGCCTTTCGCGCACAAGCGCGCTCCTGCCGCGAGCTTTTTAGCATGCGATGATGGCGCACCGTTTCTTTTGGAGTGAATGCATGAAACACCTGCGTCCTGTTGCCATTGGTCTGCTCGCCGCCACGTTGTTCACCGCCTGCAAGCCGGCGCCGCCCGCAGCGGAACAGGCCAAGCCTGCCTCCGCCTCGACCGGCGAGCAGGCAGCCAAGGCCTTCGATGCGCTGCTCGACAAGCAGTGGCAGTACCAACTGCAGCACAACCCCGAGTTCGCCAGCATCATCGGCGACAAGCGCTACAACGACCGCTGGAGCGATTATTCTCTGCACGCCGTGCAGGCCCACCGCAACGCCACTGCCGAGCTGCTCAAGCAGTTCGAAGCGGTGGATGCCAAGACGCTGGACGTGGAACGTCAGCTTAGCCTGCAGATGATGCTGGGTCAGTTGCGCGACGAGCTGGAAGGTATCGAACTGAAGACCTACACGATGCTGCTGGAACCCATCGGCGGCGTCCAGTTGTTGCTGGCCGGGTATGGCGACCAGTTCACGTTCGAAAACGCCAAGGATTACCAGGATTACATCAAGCGCCTGCAAACGATTCCGACTGTGATCGAGCAGGTCATTGCGGTGTCGCGCCAGGGTGCAAAGGATGGCCTCACCCAGCCACGTTATATTCTGGAGCGCCTGCCTGATCAGATCGACTCGATTGCCGCGCTGAGCGGCGAGCAGAGCCCGTTCGCTTCGCCATTGAAAAAGCTCGATGCAGCCGTGCCGCCCGATCAACGCGACGCGTTGCGCAAACAATTGCTCGCTGCGATCGACCAGCAGGTTCGCCCGGCCTACGGCAAATTGGCCGCGTTCGTGCGCGACGAATACGCCGCGCAAGGGCGCGCGCAGGAGGGCCTGTGGTCGCTACCCGATGGCGAGCGTCGTTATCGCTATGCCATCCACATGCACACCACCACCGACATGGCGCCGGAGGAAATCCATCAAATCGGTCTGAAAGAGGTGGCGCGCATCGAAGGCGAGATGACGGTGATCGCCAAGGCACAGGGCTTTGCCGATTTGGCCAGCTTCCGCAAGGCAGTGCAAACCGACAAACGCCATTTCGCCACCTCGGGCGAGCAGATTCTGCAGCAGTACCGCCAGTACATCGCGGCGATGGAACCGGAGCTGCCCAAGGTGTTCGGCCATCTGCCCAAGACGCCGCTGGAAGTGCAGGCAAGGCCATCGTTCCAGCGCCATGCGCCCAACGCCGAATACTTGCAAAGCAATCCCGAAGGCACTAGGCCAGCGATCGTGAAGGTCAATACCAGCGACTTCGCCAGCCGCACGCTGATCAATATCGAAACCATTGCTTACCACGAAGGCGTTCCGGGCCATCACCTGCAGATCTCGCTTGCGCAGACACTGCCGTTGCCGCCGTTCCGCCAGCAGGCCGGCTACAGCGCCTATATCGAAGGATGGGCACTTTATGCCGAGCGACTCGGCAAGGAGATGGGTTTCTTCAAGGATCCGTACAACGATTACGGGCGCCTGTCCGCCGACTTGCTGCGCGCCAACCGGCTGGTGCTCGATACCGGGGTCCACTACAAACACTGGAGCCGCCAACAGATGGTGGATTTTTTCCACGCACATCCGGCCGCCGACGAGCCCAGCATCCAGGCCGAAACCGACCGATACATCGTGTGGCCCGGTCAGGCACTGAGCTACAAGCTCGGCCAGCTGCAGATCCTGGCGTTGCGTGCGGAAGCCGAGAAAGAACTCGGTGAGCGCTTCGATGTGCGCGCCTTCCACGATGCGGTGCTGGGCGGCGGCGCGATGCCGCTGGCACTGTTGCAGCAACGCGTGCGGCAGTGGATCGCGCAGGCCAAGGCGGCGCCGGAGGCACGTCAATGAGCACCATCAGCGCGTTACGCGCGAGCACATTGACTCTGTTGATCGCAGCCAGCCTGGGCGGCCTTGCGTTGCCTGTGCACGCAGCAGAGGTCGCGGCTGCGGCCACGCAGAACACCGCAGCGGCACGCTTCAAGGCCTTGTACACACGCGAGTGGCGCTGGCGCCAGGCGCAGGCGTCGGGTGCGGTGGATGAAGACAACCAGGCCACGCAAGAGCAACAGGCCGACCATCTGCCCAAGGTCGATGTCGCCACGCAAAACCTGCGCACGGCCTATTGGCAACAGGTGTTGAAGGAACTGGATGCCATCCCGCAGGCGCAGCTGTCGGCCGAAGATCAGGTGAGCTACCAGGTGTATCGGCAGCAATTGCAGGTGTTGCTGGACCAGCAGCATTTTCGCGCCTGGGAAATGTCGTTCAACAGCGACTCGGCGTTCTGGAGCGACCTGGGCTTCAGCGCCGAAGCCACGCTGCGCACGCGCGAGGATTGCCAGCGCTATCTGAAAATGCTGGCCGACATCCCGCGCTATTTCGTCGAGCACACCGACAATATGCGTGCCGGGTTGGCGCGCGGTTTCACCCAGCCGCGGGTCACGATGACCGGGCGCGACCAGTCCATCGCCGATGTGGCGCAGGCCAAAGGCGAGGCCAACCCGTTCTACGCGCCGTTCAAGCAAATGCCGGCGACGCTGCCGGCCGATGTGCAGGCGCAACTGCGCCAGCAAGCAGTCAAGGCCATCGATACACAGGTGGTGCCGGCGTACGCCAGGCTGCTGGACTTCATCCGCCATGAGTATCAGCCGCGCGCACGCACCACGCTGGCCGGAGAAGCGTTGCCGGACGGGCAGGCGTATTACCGTGCGCAGATTCGTGAGTTCACCACGCTGGACTTGAGCCCCGATCAGATCCATCAGATCGGCTTGCAGGAGGTGGCCAAGCTGCGCACGCAGATGGACCAGACCATCGCGGCAAGCGGCTTCAAGCCGCCAGCCGGGCAGGCGGTGTTCCCGGCGTTTCTGCATTTCCTGCGTACCGACCAGCAGTTCTACGCCAAGACGCCGGAAGAGTTGCTCAAGCAGGCGGCGTGGATCGCCAAGCGCGTGGACGCCAAGGTGGGCGATTACATTGGCCGGCTGCCACGCCGCCGCTTCGCCATCGAACCGGTGCCGCCGGAGCTGGCACCGTTCTACACCGGCGGTCGCGGTGGGCCGGGCATCTATCTGGTCAACACCTACAACCTGCCGTCGCGGCCACTGTACAACCTGACCGCGCTGACCTTGCACGAATCCTCGCCCGGTCACGCATTGCAGATGCCGCTCGCGGAAGAGGCGCAAGGCTTGCCGGAGTTCCGCCGTTACGGCTTCATCTCCGCCTACGGTGAAGGTTGGGCGCTGTATTCGGAGTATCTGGGTCAGGAGATGGGCATGTACGACACGCCCTATGACCGTTTCGGCTACCTGACCTACCAGATGTGGCGTGCCTGCCGTCTGGTGATCGACACCGGCATCCACCACAAGGGCTGGACGCGCGAGCATGCGCAGGCCTACCTGCGCGACAACACCGCGCTGAGCGAGCACGAAGTCACCACCGAGGTGGACCGCTATATCGCCTGGCCGGGGCAGGCGCTGTCGTACTACCTGGGCGAGCTGAAGATACTGGAACTACGCCGCAAGGCAGAAGCCGCGCTGGGCGAAAAGTTCGACCTGCGCAACTTCCACGATGCAGTGCTGCAGACCGGCTCGGTGCCATTGCCGGTGCTGGAAGCGCGCATCGACCACTTCATCGCTGATGGCGGTGTGTCGCCGTATCCGCAGGAGGATCAGGCAGAGGCGAAGGCCTCCGCCAGCGACTGACACGTGCACGGCACGTGATGGCTTTGAGTGCAGTAACTGCGCTTTCCACGCTTCGGGGCGACGTATGACCACACACGCTGCGACCACGCAAGGCAAGTTCCAAAAGCGCCTCAGCCTGACCGACCTGACCTTTATCGGGCTGGGGTCGATCTTCGGCTCCGGGTGGTTGTTTTCGGCCAGCCACGTCTCATCGATCGCCGGACCGGCCGGCATCGTGTCGTGGATCCTTGGTGGCATCGCGGTGCTGTTGCTTGGGCTGGTGTATTGCGAACTCGGTGCGGCATTGCCGCGCGCCGGCGGGGTGGTGCGCTACCCGGAGTATTCGCATGGCGCCTTGCTCGGTTCGCTGACCGGCTTCATCACGTTGATCGCGTTCTCCAGCCTGATCGCCATCGAAGTGGAAGCGGCACGGCAATACGCAGCGGCGTGGTTCCCGTGGTTGAGCCAGCCAGACAGTACCCATCCCAGCCTCTTGGGTTGGCTGGTGCAGATGGCCTTGCTGGTGCTGTTCTTCGTGCTCAACTATTTCAGCGTCAAGACCTTTGCGCTGGCCAACAACATCGTCAGCATCTTCAAGTTTCTGGTGCCGATCCTGGTGATCGTGCTGCTGATGCAGCACTTCGATGCCGGCAATCTGAGCGTGCATGGGTTCGCGCCATCGGGCATGGCGGGCGTGGAAGCGGCGATCTCGGCCGGCGGCATCATCTTCGCGTACCTGGGATTGACCCCGATCGTGTCGGTGGCCAGCGAAGTGCGCGACCCGCAGCGCAATATTCCGATTGCGCTGATCCTGTCGGTGGCGCTGTCCACGGTGATTTACGTGTTGCTGCAGCTGGCGTTCCTGGGCAGCATCCCGGCCGCGCAGCTCGCACCAGGCTGGGCGGGTATCGACAAGGCCTTCTCGCTGCCGTACCACGACATCGCCTTGGCCTTGGGCATGGCATGGCTGGCAGCGCTGGTGATCTGCGATGCGATGGTCTCGCCCAGCGGCACCGGCAACATCTACATGAATGCCACCCCGCGTGTGGTGTATGGCTGGGCGCGCAGCGGCGGGTTCTTGCCGGTGCTGACGCGGGTGGACACGGCGTCGGGCATCCCGCGTCCGGCACTGTGGTTGAGCCTGGGCTTGTCGATCTTCTGGACGCTGCCGTTTCCCTCGTGGGAAACGCTGATCGGCGTGGTGTCGGCCGCCTTAGTGCTGAGCTATGCGGTGGCGCCGGTCACGGTAGCGGCGTTGCGTCGTAGCGCGCCGGACTTGCCACGCCCATTTTTCGTGCGTGGCCTGATGGTACTGGGGCCGCTGTCGTTCATGGTGGCTGCGTTGATCGTGTACTGGTCCACCTGGCCGACCTTGTCGTGGTTGCTCGGCTTGCAGGTGCTCGCGTTCCTGCTGTATGTGCTGTACCGCCTGCCTTCGCGCGAGGGCCGCGCGCACCTGGGCCGGCAGGTACGCGCATCGTTATGGCTGATCGTGTTCTTCGTGCTGGTGATGTTGGTGTCGTGGGCCGGCACGTTCGGCGGACATGGCTGGATCGCACACCCATTCGATACGCTGGCTGTGGCGGCCATTGCGTTCTTCATTTATCACTGGGGCGCACGTAGCGGTTTGCGCAGCGACGAGCTTGCGCTGGAGGAGGACGATGGTGAGTGATGCGGGCCGCAGCGCATTTGGTTTACGTCGATGGTCTGCGCTGGCCGCCTACGCGATGCTGTCGTCGGGTGCTGTGCAGGCTGCGCCCAGCGTTGCCGATTACCAACGCTCGCTGGGTTTGCGCGAGCAGTGGATCACGCTGACGGAGAATGTCGCCTGGCCGGCGCAATGGCAGGACAATGGCAGGTTCCATTACCGCAAGACGGTGCCGGGCGGCTTTGCGTTCGTCAGTACCGATGTGGCCACCTTGCAGAAGCAGCCGGCCTTCGATCAGGCGCGACTGGCGCAGGGCCTGAGTGCGGCAACCGGAAAGCCCTATACGCCGCTGCGTCTGCCGTTCGAGCAGTTTTCGTTTTCAACCGAGGGCGAACGCAGCGATGGCGCCATTGTCTTCGCACTGGAAGATGCGCCCTGGCGTTGCACGCTGACCACCTACCACTGCGCGCCCGATGCACGGCTGCAGCCGATGTCACGCCCACGCGGTTTCGGTGTGGTGCGCGATCTGCTGGTGCCGGCCGACACCACGCCGCGTCGCTCGCCCGATGCCAAGTGGGAGGTGCTGGCCGATGGTTGGAACCTGGTGTTGCGCCATGTCGCCGATGGGCGGGTCACCCGGCTCAGTAGCGACGGCCGTGCAGATGATTACTTCGATGTGGAGAGTGTTGCCTGGTCGCCGGATTCGCAGCAGCTGGCGGTGTACCGCGTGCGTCCGGGGCTGGCTCGCCGTGTCACCCGCGTTGAAGCCGCGCCTGCCGGCGGTGGGCAGCCGGTGGTGCATACCCAGCTGTATCCCAAGCCGGGCGATGCGGTGGATGTGGAGCGGCCGGTGCTATTTGCGCTGGATGGCACACGTCGCGACGTGGACACGGCGTTGTTCGACAACCCGTATTCGTTGTCGCCGCTGCACTGGCGCAGCGATGGCGGCAGTGTCGCGTTCGAGTATGTGCAACGCGGCTTCCAGCGGATGCGCGTGATTGCGGTGGATGCCCGCACTGCGCGCGCGCATGTGGCCGTTGATGAAGACACCCGGACCTTCGTGTATGCCGACCGCAGCTTTCGCCACGACGTAGACGGGCGTGGCGATGAGGTGGTGTGGATTTCCGAACGCGATGGCTGGCGACACCTGTATCTGTTCGATGGACGCAGCGGCAAGGTGAAACGCCAGCTCACCCACGGGCCGTGGGTGGTACGCGATGTGCTGCGCGTGGACGATGCGCAGCGCCGCATCTGGTTCACGGCCAGCGGCATGGATGCGGGCAAGGATCCGTACAACAGGCAGCTCTACAGCGTGGATTTCGATGGCCGCCGGTTGACCCGTTTGACCCGCGCCGAGGCCGACCACGATGTGGCGATTGCCGACGACGGCCTGCATTACGTCGATGTCTATTCGCGTCCGGACCTGCCGCCGGTGATGGAACTGCACGCCATCGATGGCCAGCTGCTGCACACCGTGGAGCGCGGCACGATCGACAAGCTGCAGGCGGCCGGCTGGCGCGCGCCGGAGAGCTTCGTGGCCAAGGGGCGCGATGGTGTCACCGATATCTGGGGCATGGTGGTGCGCCCGCGCGACTACGACCCGCGCAAGACCTATCCGGTGATCGAGAACATCTATGCCGGGCCGCACGACTCCTTCGTGCCCAAGACATTCTGGCCATTCGGTTATCACTCCGGGGGCGACAAGCAGATCGGCATGCAGGCGCAGGCCGATCTGGGTTTCATCGTGGTGATGATCGACGGCATGGGGACCGCCAACCGCTCCAAGGCATTTCATGATGTCGCGTGGAAAAACCTGGGCGACTCCGGATTTGCCGACCGCATTGCCTGGCATCGTGCGCTGGCGGCCAAAGATCCCTCTTACGACATCAGCCGCGTCGGCATCTACGGCGCGTCGGCGGGCGGCCAGAGCACGCTTGGGGCACTCGAACGTCACCCAGAGTTTTACAAGGTGGGCGTGGCCTTCGCGGGCTGCTACGACAATCGCATGGACAAGATCAGCTGGAACGAGCAGTGGATGGGCTGGCCGGTGGATGCGCGCTATGCGGAAGCGTCTGGCGTGGTCAATGCGAGCAAGCTTCAGGGCGACCTGCTGCTGATCGTCGGCGAGCAGGACAGCAATGTGGATCCGGCGTCCACCGCACAAGTCGTCGACGCCCTGATCCAGGCCGGCAAGGAATTCGACCTGCTCAATGTGCCAAGTGGCGAGCATTCGGTTGGCCGCTCCAGCGGGCCGATCGATTACGTGCAACGTCGCCAGTACGACTTCTTCGTTCGCCACCTGCGCAACGAATCCACGCCGCACTGGAACTCCCTGCCATCGGAGGCGCAATGATGCGTTTGTTTGCTCGATTCAAGGCACAGCGGCGCGGCCGGGTGGCGGGTCTGCTGTGGTCGCTGGCGTTGCTGGCCGGCAGCACGCCGTTGCTTGCTGCCGAGCAACTGCCGCGCTTCGTCAGCAAGGATGGCCGTCACGCGGTGTTTGTCGACGGTGCGCCGTATACGATCCTGGCCGCGCAGTTGCATAACTCCAGCGCATGGCCAGCGGTGTTGCCGCAAGCCCTGGACGAGGTGGTCGCGCTGCATGCCAACACCGTGGAAGCACCGGTGTACTGGGAGCAGTTCGAGCCGACGCAGGGCCGCTTCGATACCACCAACGTCGATGCACTGATTGCCGGGGCCCGCAAGCGTGGCCTTGCTGTGGTTCGGCAGCTGGAAGAACGGGCAGATGCATTACGCGCCCGAGTGGATCAAGCGCGATGAGACAACGTACCCGCGCATGCGCGATGCCAACGGCGAGCCGGTGGATGTGCTGTCGCCCCATGTGGCCGCCAACATGCAGGCCGATGCGCGTGCGTTCACAGCATTGATGCAGCACCTGCGCAAGGTGGATGGCGACCGCCATACCGTGATTCTGGTGCAGGTGGAAAACGAGCCGGGTGCGATCGGCACCGTGCGCGACCATGGCCCGGCCGGCGAGGCAGCGTTCGCACAACCGGTGCCGGCCGATATTGCGCGTGCACTAGGCAAGCCGCAGGGCAGGTGGCAGCAACTGTTCGATGCTGAAGCGGCCGAAGCGTTCAATGCGTATGCCACCGCCGCGTACATCGAACAGGTGGCCGCCGCCGGCAAGCGTGCGTATCCGCTGCCGCTCTATGTCAACACCTGGCTGCGCTACAAGGGCAAGCGCTATCCGGGCATGGATTATCCCTCTGGCGGTGCCACGGTGAACATGTTCGCGCTATGGCGCGCGGCCACACCGTCGATCGACTTCATCGGCACCGACATCTACACCAACGATTACAACGAATACACCAAGGTCATCGGCCAGTACGCGCGGCCTGACAACCCGGCATGGGTCTCGGAGACCGGCTTCGAAGCGGCCACCGCGCCGTATCTGTTCCATGTGCTGGGGCAGGGCGGGGTGGGCTTTTCGGTGTTCGGCATGGATGACAACGCGGACAGTGAGGCCAACCGCGCAGCGGTTGCAGCCCATGCGGCCAACTTCACACTGCTCGCACCGATGCAGCGGATTCTGGCGCAGGCGGCCTTCGACGGCCGGCTGCAGGCAGTGGCCGAGCAGCCTGGCGCGCCGCAGCGGACGCTGCGCTTCGGCGACTGGGAGGCCAAGGTGACGTTCGGTGCGCCCATGTGGGGCGATGCGCCGCCCATTTTGCCCGGCAACGACGACCACGCCGGCAGGTTGCTGGTGGCCCAACTGGGGCCGGAGGAGTTTCTGGTGACCGGTATGGCTGCGCGCATTGAATTTTTCCGCGACGCGGCCGATACCCGTCATGGACAACTGTTGCGGGTGGAGCAGGGGCGGTATGTCGAAGGGCGCTGGCAGATGGAAAAGCAGCTCAACGGCGACCAGACCGACTACGGCCTCAACTTCGGGCGTGTGGATGCGGCTGGCAATGTGCCCGTGGTGTTGCGGGTGCGGGTGGGTACGTACTGAGCCTTGCTGATCGTGTCGTTGCCGCCCTCTGCCTGTTGTCTGCAATGGATCGGGCCTTGTTCGAATCCCCTCACATACACACCGGAGCCATCATGAGCATCAACAGCATCGCCAGTTCCGGAATGCAGGTGGCCGCACTGCGCCAGCAGGTAGCCGCCAGCAATGTGGCCCGTCAACCAGTGGACGGCAGCCCGTGGCAGTCCGTTGCCGCCAGCACGCAGGCCAATGGCGGCGTGGCCGCCAGCGTAGTCGATGCCAACGCCGACCCATCTGCGCCGGCCACCGATCTGTTGGAAGGGCTGTCGGCACGCAACGATTTCCAGGCAAATGCCACCGCGCTGCGGCGCTCCGACGAGATGTTGGGTAGCTTGCTGGACGTGTTGACCTAAGCGGTGCGGAGTGGATGACTGCCCGTGTCGTCCTGATACACCGGGTACACGGCTGTGGGTGTGGTCGCGCACCCGGCGACATCCGTTTGCTGCTTGGCTGCAAGGACTAGCGGGGATGGCCGGTGCGCAGCTTCTTCAATAAGCGACCGGCAAACCCGCGCTTGACGTCCTAGCGTCTGCTGCAGGGCCCTTGCCCGCCCACCATCGCGGGACACGCTGCAAGTACGTCCACGTAAGCTCCGTGGCGGCATCCATGCCGCCAAGGGTCCCGCGACGGTGGCCGTGCAAGGACCAGTCAAGTTGGTCGGTGCGCAGAGTTTTCAACCAAGCAACTATCAGCGCTCTGCTGTGGCGTCTTGGTTCTTCAATGAAATTACCAGCCAACTGTCTGGTGCGGTGTCCTCGCCGATTGCGGGACCGTTGGCGGCATGGATGCCGCCATCGAGCCCCCATGGAACCGCTGTCATTGCTCTTCGCCGCCCAACACCTGCGCCGCGTCCACGATATCCACGCCCTGTAGTTGGCCTAGCCACTGATCGAACCAGGGCTTGTGCATGGCACCGACCACTGCCAGCACGCGTGCACCGGGCTATTCGGCAAAGCTGGCGCGGACATTGGACAGCATGCGCAGGTTGCGGATTTCCCAACCGGAGACGTAGCGATAGCCGTAGTGCTGCGGCGAGCTTTCGCTCAGCGCAGCGCGAAAAGCCACCGCGATGGCCAACTGCTGGCTGGCCGGTAGATTGATCGCGCGGTAGAGCTCCAGCAGTCTGCCTTCGCCAGCCAGTGTGTCTTCATGCGCACGCATGGCACGTGCACGTGGTGCGGCCTTGTCCCGGGCTGCCTGAATCGCCTTGCCGTAGGCGGCCGGATCGCCCGGATCGACGTTGTCGCAGGTGTGATCGTCGGCCGGGTACACGCGCTGTAAACCAAGCCGTGCCGCCAGCCGCGCGGCGATCTGGTTGCTCTCGTTGGGGGCGGTCCTCTGCCTTGCGCAAGTGTGCGACCAGCGCGGCATCCAACCCTTCGCCGGCGTGCTGTTCTGCGTGCGCCAGCTGCAGCCATTGCACGAGCGCAGAGCAGGGATCGCCTGCGGCCAGAAACAACGCCGCCAGCTGGCGACGTTGTGCCGGCGTCGGTGCGTCCGGCCAGGACTTCAGTGCGGTACGCGTCTGGCCAATGGAGGTTGGTACATCCAGACCTGTGGTCCGCGCGGCGTCGGTGGTGTCCGGACAATAGGTGGTGGTGTCATCAGGCAGATAGACCGCGGGGTGGCGGCGCATCAGATCGCAGGTTTCGCCAGGCAGGTTTTCGATGGTGATGATGGTGGGCTTGTAGGCCGCCAGCCGGTCTAGCAACGGTTGCAGGCGCGCGGCAGAGACATCGCTGCCCTTGGGTAGCTGCGACAGGTGCACGCTGCAAAGAACCAGCACCTGCGTGCGTGGCGCGGCCATCTCTGCCTCCAGCTGCGACAAGTCCACCTGTGCCTGCGCGATGCAGGGCGTGATGAGCGTGAGCACCGCCGACCACAGCACGCGACGTCGCAGGCGAGTGGGCACGAGCGGTGATGGAGCGGAACGTGCATTGGCTGTTTCGCCGCGGCTTGCTTTGGGATGGAAGGGAATCTGCATGAGGTTCCTTGTGGAATGCGCGCGTCCGCGTTGACGCAAGCGCACGCCTCGGCAGTGGACGTGCGGCGAGTGTGGCCGAGGCAGCACGCGTCGGGCCCGGCCGGAAAGTCATGCGGTCAAATGGCAGGGGGCGCTAGCGTGCGCAGACCACTACGCGCCTGCCTGATGCTGAAACATCGCCCGCGCGGTACGCGCCGAGCGCAAGTCGCCTTCGACTGCGTCAGGCAAGCCTGCAGAGAGCCGAGAGGGGAGCGGCGCACGCGACGGCAGTCACCACGCTTAGACGCGGGCGTTGGTGCTGGTCCTGTGCGCCGTGATGCCCGCCCGCGGTATCACCCGCCGTGCTCTCAGTCTGGTCGCAGGGCGTCGGCCAAGCGTGCACCGTCGGGCACGCCCAATCCCGTGTTGGCATCGCAGCCGGCGGATGCATGGAAGCCGGCGTTGTCGCCGGCAACGATGTCGCGGAACGCATCCGGCCGCCCGTACAGGCGCGGCAGCACGAAGTGGGGTTGCATCCCGTTTGCACCGTAGATGCGCGCCAGCAAGGCGGCCGATAACGGTGCGGCGGTACTGGTCCCGCCCATCACGGCCGGCTGCCCGTTGATCGACAGGTAGTAGCCGGTCTGCGCATCGGCATTGGCCGCCACATCGGGGACGCCGCGCATGCGCAGTTGGCCAGATTGCTGCTGCGCATCGGTGATGCGCAGATCCTTTTGCCAGGCAGGGCGAGCAAAGAACCTGCTTTCTCCGCCGCCGCCGTTTGTCCAGGCTTGTTCGTTGGCGCTATCTGCCGTCACCTGGAGCCGAGTGCCGCCGCAGGCAAGCACGAATGGGCTGGATGCGGGAAAGCAGACATTCAATCCTGGCTGGCCGTCGCTGGCGCCATCGTCGCCAGCGGCAATGCACACGGTGATGCCCAGCAACGCCGCTGCCTGAAACGCGCAGTCGTAGGCCTGGCGCGATTGCGGCGTCCATTGCGCTTCGGTGAAGCCCCAGCTGATGGCGATGATGCCGGGGCAATGCTCGGTGTCGTGGATGGCGGCGTTGATCGCTTCCAGAAAACCGTTGTCGGTGTTGGGCGCGAAATACACCACCAGTTTCGCGCCCGGCGCGATGGCCCCGGCGATCTGGATATCCATCTGCGCTTCGACATCGGCGTCTGAATTGCCGTTGCTGACGGTATTGGTGGCACCGGGCAATGGCACATCCACCAGCATGGGCATGGGCACACGTAACTGCGCGAAATAGGCGGCCATCTGCTCGCGTGCGTAACCGCCGCCCAGCACGATGATGGCGATGCACTTGCCCGTGCCCGTCGTGCTCGGGAAAGCCGTACAGCTGCGCCAGCTGCGGCGGCGTGTATTGCATGATCGGGCCATCCTGCGTGGCGGCAGGCGCGGGCGGCCGCGGCGAGGTGGGCGAGGCCGCAGAGAGGGCAGGCGCGCTGGGGAGCGTCTGCGCCTGCGGACGCGCGTCCAGCCCGAGCACGGCGGTGACGATGCCGGCCAGTGGCTGCGGAATCGACACCGGGCCGGTGCGGCCGCGATAGCGCAGCGTGCCATGGACGTATTCGCGCAAGCTGACCTGAAATGCGGCCTCGCACTGCTGCACCGTGCCTTCCAGAATCACGTTGCCGCTGTCCGCGTGCGTGCGCTCGACCGTCAAGCCATAGCTGTTGGCAAAGTCGGCGACAGCCTGCAGATCTGAGGCGCTGGCGGCGAAGCGTTCGCTGAACTCCGCGCGCGTGAACGCAACCGGCAGCGTGTTGGCTTGCAATTGCATCAGCACCTCGGCGGCGGCATTCAATGCCGGCATCCGCACCGCGAGCAGCACGCGCAGGCGCTATGGCACGCAACAGCACTGGGGTACAACAAGGTCAGCATCGCTCTCGCGCGCCTCAGATCCTGCGACAGCGCGACGCGTGGTTTGCAGGGCCAGCGTCCTGCCGCACCCAGGGCCGCCGCGGGCACAACGGTAAGCGGTCCGAGCGCCGGGGCGATGTGCACATTTCCGCACGGGTGTCCGACCGCTGTCACAAGACGTCGTGCATGAACCCGCGCACGATGGGCCACGATCATTCGAGGGCGCAACGATGGACCGTAGAACCTTTCTGCGTCAGGGCATGGCGGCCACCGCGGCGGTGGGTGCAGGTGCCGCACTGGCAATGCCGGCCACAGCCGCCGCTGCAACCGCGCTGCCTGCGCCAGCACTTCCCCGACTGGAACCGCTGCCGTCGGCCGCGCATGTCGGCAGCACGCTGTGCAGCTTCACCCACCTGCAACAGCACTGGACCATCTACGAGCATCTCGACGACTCCCAAGGCCAGCTCACGTTGTGGACCGACAGCGGCATGCTGCGGCTGGACAAGCGCACCGAGCCGGCCTATCCGGCGGATGGCAAGCCGTACTTCGGGCTGCCGCTGGCCGAAGTGGCAATGGCCGAAGCCGACCTGCTGGCCGACCGCCTGCTGCGCGATGGCGACCCGGACGAGGCGCAGGTACGCGACGTAGCGCCGCCGCCCGCGTCCTTGCTCGACCCTAAGGACAACGGCGGCCGCTGGCCGTGGACCACCTTTGTGGGCACACGCGAAAGCCTGGACACCATGCCCATCCTCCCCAACGGCCGCAGCCGCACCTCCCGTCCGGAACATGCCTTCGCCGAACTGGGCGAGGAAGCGCTGATCAAGCACCGCGAAGAAGGCATGCTCGGCGGCTGGATGCCGGCGGTGCGCAAGGTGATGCGTCGCGAGGGCGAGCCCGACAGCTGGTACGACTTACTGGTATTTGCCGACGTGCGAGCACGCGATCGCTTCGTGGTGCAGACCTGGCACCGTACGATGAAGGTAAAAGCCGGCGCCATCGTCGCGGTGCACTACACGCACAGCTACCCCGAATTTGCGCCCTCGCGCAGCGCCGCCACGGCCAAACAGTTCTACGCCGCGCTGATCGATTTCGCCGCGTATTGGCAGCAGGCGCTGGAGGGCACCGTGCAGGCGCAGTTTCCCGATGCGAGCTGGAACGACATGGCGCAGTTCGCGTTTGCGCGCGAGCTGGTGGTGCGCCCTGGCGGCGATTACCCGAAGTATGGCGCGGTGGAGCGCGACTACTACGGCAACGAATACGACGGTTTCCAGGACACGTTCACCAGCTCGTTGTACGCCAACCTGGAGTGGGGGCGCTTTGCACAAGCGGCAGCGGTGCTCGATAACTACTTCGACGCGTTCGTGCAGGACGATGGCCTGCCGAACATGCGCGGGCCGGAGGTCGGGCAATTCGGGCTCACCTTGTCGTTGCTGGCGCGGTACTTGCGTTACACCGGCGATGCGCCACGGCTGCGTCGCGTGCTGCCCAAGATCGCCGCCACCGCGCAGGTGTTATGCGCCTTGCACGACCAGGCGCTGGCATTGCCGCGCACGGCGCCTGGCCATGGATTGCTGCACGGCTGGAACGAATCCGATGCCTGCCTGTTTCCCGATCCATCGCTATGGTGGAAGCCGTATTACGCCAATAGCGCGTTGAGCATCCGCGGCTGGGAAGACATTGCACAGGTGTGGAGCACACTCGATGGCGACGCTGGCCAGGCCACGCAGTGGCAACGCCGCGCCAAGCAACTGCGTGCGCGACTGGAGGCCAGCCTGCGTGCCAACGTGCGTCGCGATCTCTCGCCGCCATACGTGGGCCCGTTGCCCGGCACCAAACTGACCTTCCGCCAATCGCTGCTGCAGGAAAAGCCCAGCGAACAGCAATGGCCGCACCGTGCGTATGCCGAACTGCTGCAGGCCGATGTGTTGCCGGACGACCTGGCCCACTTGGTGATCGATTGCCTGCGTGGCCACGGCGGCACCAGCATTGGCGTGGTGGCCAACATCGCACAGCCGGAGCCGGGCAGCCGCGATCTGCTCGGTTTCATTTCCTATGGCTATGCGCAACAGCTGCTGCGGCTGGATCGCATCGAAGAATATCTGTTGTTCGTCTACGCGCACCGCTATCAAGTGCACACGCGCGGTAGTTGGACGGCCGGCGAAGTGAGCGGCATTACCGGTGGCATGCCGTTGTTCTGCATACCGGCGCAGATGACCATCCCGTTGCTGCTGCGCTGGATGCTGGTCAGCGACGACAGCGCGGGCGAGCAGTTGTTTCTCGCGCGTGCGGTACCGCGCGCGTGGTTGGGCAGTGGTGCGCCGGTGGGCATCACCGCAGCGCCCACGCGCTGGGGCACGGTCACCTTGACGCTGCGCACCGACACGGCGGCGCATTGCATCAACGCCGATGTGGAGCTGCCGGAGCGCGCACCCACGCGCACCTGGCTCAGCCTGCGCGCACCTGCAGGCACACGCTTGCAGCACGTGCTGGTCGATGGCAAACCGGCGCGCGTCCAGGGCCTGCATGCAGATCGGGTTGCCTTGCCTGGTGCTGCTGCGCTGGTGAAGGTGCAGGCGTGGTACGCCTGAAAACGGCGAGGCGATGAACAAGCGTCGCCATTGTTGCAGTGTTGCTGGACATGGCGCACCACAGTGCCGCCTTGCTATTGGATGCAGGTGCTTTGGTCGATCGCAGAGACCAGGGTGCATCGGATGATCGTGCCGAGATGTTGCCGCTTGGGCAATGCAGGCATGCCCGAAAGCAGGCGCAAGCACGCGATTTTCCGCATGAACCCCGACTAAATTCGTCAAGACGGCGCAGCGGCGTTGCCGCAAGATTTTTTTAACGTAACGCGTGTGCCAAGGCATGTGCTCTCATGGGAGAGCGGTGTCGTTGCAGTTGCCTTTCTTGCATGCGTAGAGAGCTGCCGTTGAGACGGCAGTCCGGTGCAGTCTCTATCGTGATCGATCTCCCATCTATGCGCTTTGCCGGTGCGGCTTGGCTGTGCGCGGCCGTGCAGGAAGGTGCGCCGTACCCTGTGTCAGCACGAGGATTTCCGATGTCGCCCAGCCGCACTGTTGCTTTTCCCAAACGACGCGTCTTGCAGACCACCAGGCTCGTCAACGCGCTGCTGTTTGCACTGGCGGTTGCCGCCGTGCCGGCCGCCGCGCAACAGCATGGCGATGGTGCAGACGATGCCACGCAGACCTTGGATCAGGTCAACGTCACCGGCACCCATCTGCGCCGCGTCGATGCCGAAACCGCCAGCCCGGTCGTGGTGATCGACCGGCAGCGTATCGAAGACAGTGGGCAGAACACACTAGGGCAGCTGCTGCAGCGCTTGCCGATGATGGCCGGCTTCCAGACCGGGCCTGCACTCAATTCCAACTTCAGTCACGGCCGTGCGCTGGTGTCGCTACGCAATCTCGGGCCCGAGCGCACGCTGGTGCTGGTCAACGGCCATCGCATGGCAGGGCCTGCCAGCAGCGTGGCGTCGGCGCCCGGCGTGGACGTCAATGCAATCCCCGCAGCAATGGTGGAGCGCGTGGAAGTGCTCACCGACGGTGCGTCGTCGGTATACGGCTCCGATGCGATCGGCGGGGTGGTCAATGTCATCCTCAAGGACAAATACGACGGATTCGCCGCAACCGCGGACTACGCACAGAGCACCCACGGCGATGCCAATCGACGCACGCTCGGGCTGGAATGGGGCAAGACCTGGGACCGCGGTGGGCTCATCCTGGGCCTCAGCCAAAACTCGATGAACCCGGTGTTCAATCGCGATCGCAGTTATGCGGCAAAGCAGGTGGAATATCTCGATGGGCAGGTCAGCGAAGTTCGCGGCGCCAACACCCGTGCCTTCCTGACCGATGGGCGCGTGCTGACGCCGGTGGCCGGTGTCGCGCCGGGTCCGGTCGGCGAAGAGGCTTTTCGCCCCTACAATCGCGCCACCGACAGCTACAACGTCTACGACGCGCAGTACCTGATCACCCCGATCAAACGCACCAATGCCTCGCTGCACGGCAGTCTCGACTTCACCCCCAGCGTGCAGGGCTACATGGACGTGTTCTGGACGCGCAGCAAGACGGTCTCGCGCTTGGATGCCTACGGGCTGGAAATGGCGGACGCGGTAGACAACTACTACAACCCGTTCGGCGATCAACTGGACGCCTACTATCTGCGCTCCCCGCAGGCCAATACGCGCGTCTACACCTCCACCATGTTCCAGACCAATGTCGTGGCTGGCTTGCGCGGGCGCGTCGACGGCACCAGTTGGCAGTGGGATGCGGCGGCCGGCCATGCACGCTACAAGGACACCTTGGTGCGTACCGGTTTTTCGATCACCTCGGCGTTGAACAACGCAGTCGGTGCCTCGTTCCTGGACAGCGATGGCGTAGTGAAGTGCGGCGCGCCTGGCGCAGCGATCGCCGGTTGCACGCCGATCAATATTTTCAACCCCAACGACCCGTCCACCATCGCCGCATTGCGTGGCACGCAGCGGCCGGTGGACCTGATTGACAAAAGTCAGATGCGCTTTGTCGACATCAGCGCCAATGGCGATCTGTTCAAGCTGCCGGCCGGAATGGTGCAGGCGGCCGTCGGCCTGGCGTATCGCACCAACACGTTCGCGCAGGGCACGACGAGCGAGGTGGCCGCTGCCGATGCCGATGGCAATTGCGACTACAACGATGGCTGCATCCTAAAGCAGGGGCGCGACGAGTCGGTCAGGGAAGCCTATGCAGAATTGCTGGTGCCGCTGTTGAAGGATGTGCCGTTCGCCAATGTGTTGAACCTGAGTCTGGGCTCGCGCTATTCCAACTACGACGCCTGGGGCAGCACCGCCAACAGCAAGGTTGCGATCGAGTGGCGGCCAATTGCGAATCTGCTGGTGCGCGCCACTGGCTCGCAGGTGTTCCGGGCGCCGGCGTTGGGCGATTTGTATGGCTCGCCCTACAACGGCGTCGTCGACAACACCGGCGACTTCGAGGACCCGTGCACAGGCTTTACCGGCACGCCAAATCCGGCCTGCGCGAACGTGCCCAACGATGGCAGCTTCACCAATACCGCGCAGTTCAACGTGGTGACTTCCGGCGCCAATAACGTGGGTTTCAAGCTCAAGCCCGAGCGTGGCCGCTCCTACAATGTGGGGTTGGTCTACGACCCGGATCAGGTGCGCGGGCTGTCGCTCAACGTGGACAGCTGGCGAGTCGTGCTGGACGACATGCTGAGCGGTGTCGGCTATCAGCAGGTCGTCAGCGATTGCTTCGACGGCAGCGAAGCCGCGTTCTGCCCGCTGATTCAACGCGATGCCACCGGACAGTTGACGCGGGTGTCGGTGCCGTTCGCGTACAACAGCGGCAAGGTCGATATTCGCGGCTACGACGCTGGCATTCACTACACGCTGGCCGATACCGCCTGGGGCACGTTTGCGCTGGGGCTGGATGCGACGTTCTTCTCCAGTTATCGCTTTGCGGGCGATCCGCATAATTACGTTGGCGAAAATTCCAGCTGGGGCAACATGCCGCGCTGGCGCGCCGTGGCTAATCTGGCCTGGGACAACGGCCCGTGGCATGCGAGCTGGAACACCCGTTACCTGGGCCGCACGGTCAACGGTAGCCAGTACGAAAACTTCTGCGTCGACACCAATGCCGATGGCAGCTGCGCCTATTTCCCAATCGGCTCGGTGGTGTATCACGACGCCTCGCTGAGCCGGAAGATCGCATCGCTGCATAGCACGCTGGCGGTGGGCATCGACAACCTGGGCGACCGCAAGCCGCCACGGTTCTACAGCTACTCCAATGCGGCCAATACCGAAGCGAGCACCTACGACACGCTCGGGCGGTATGTCTGGAGCCGGCTGCGCGTAGAGTTTTAGAGCAGCTAACAAGGCAGCAGACAGGTGTCAGGCAGCGTAGGCGTCGCATCGCACCTGGAACGCAGTGGGCGCGCGGTACATGCCGCACCGAACAATGGCGCGCCTACGTGGCGGAAAGCTGGGGTTGGCCTGCATGGCCTGCGTCAGCCGGTAGGTTCGCGGCCGGCGGTTCGCGTCATCTGTCGCCACGGTCGCTGCGCGTGGTGGCAGACGACGCGCAGCAAGGTTCGCTGTGCATCGCTGCACTTCGTGTTGACGCAGGTGTTGCCGGCGCAAACAACTATGGTGAGACGGCTGCATTACATCGCTTGCGATGCAGTGGGGAGTATCGCAGCTGTCTATTGTCCGATGCACACCAGCCGCCGCATCGATCGCGCTGTCTTGCACGCTAATGGGGTGGATGCATGAGGAATTCACGCTGGAAGTCGTTCCTGGCGCGGCACCGGCGCTGGTTGCGTTTGACCCGACGCACCGGCGCTGCTGCGCTGTTGTGGACATGCGTCATGCTGGGCTGGCCACTTGCAATCGCACAGGAAGCCCCGGTCGCCCAGCCCAATGCGATGATCGGCGAGCCGCTGTTCCGCGGCCTTGACCACCCGATGCCTCCCAGCGCGGTGCCGTTTGCGCCCGGCGGGCAACTGGCACGGATCTACGCGGCCGATGTCGCGCATGGGGCAGGGCAGGCGCCGGGAAACGATTTCTGGATCGACCGCATGCTGGTGCGCGAGGGAACCGGCGGCGGCTGCGACGATCGCAACGACTGGTTGTTTACACGTGGTCGCGCCGCGTATCTGACCTATCACGAGCCCGATGCGCCGGGCTTCGTCGGGCAGGTGGCGTATTGGCATACCACCGATTACGACGCGCTATTCCACATCCACTCCACGCTGGGCAAGCGTCGTATCCACTGGAAGGAGCTTTCGCAGCAAAGGCGACAGACGCCGAGCTATTTCAGCACCGTGTTCGAAGCTGCCGACGCCGGCGTGCGCATGCGCCTGGTCAAGTACATCACCGAGCAGAATGTGGCGGTTGCCAGCGTCGTGCTGTCCAGTCTGGATGGCACGGCGCACACGCTATCGCTGCAAGCGGTGTCGCCGATCGCGCAGCATGCCGACGGCAACGAGCTGACCGGTGCATTTAACGCCTACAACCACATCACGACGGTCTTCCCCCGCCTTTCCGGCGATGGCTTCCGCGTCGAGGGGCAGCGTCTTGTGCGCGATGTGGAGATCCCCGCCAGCGGCGAAACCGCGGCGATCAAGCTGCAGCTCGGCATGCTTACCCGCGAGTTGCCCGAAGCCCGAGCAGAGTACATGCGCATTGCCGCGCAAACGCCGCAGCAGGCCTACCAACAGCACGTGGCCAGCTACAACCGCTGGTGGGTGGACAACCTGCCGTACCTGGACACGCCCAACGAGAACATCAGCAAGAGCCTATTCTATCGCTGGTGGGTGCTGCGCTTCAATTTTCTCGATGCCAATGTGCCCGGTAACGACTATCAGTTCCCGGTCGCCATCGAGGGCGTGCTTGGCTACGACAATGCGATCGTGCTGACCGCCGGGATGTTCCTGGACGATCTGAAATACCTGCGCAATCCACTGTATGCCTATGGCACCTGGCTCAGCGCGGGCGAGACCGCCGGCGGTGGCAAGTACACCGACAACCCTGGCTCGCCGGAGAACTGGTCCAATTCCTATGCGCAATACATCACGGCCGCGGCATGGCGGTCGATGCAGATCCACGGCGGCCCGGCGGCGCTGGCGGGCAAGCTGGCGCGCTATGGCAGCGGTGACGTGGACGATGTACTGGCTGCCTACGATCTCAATCACAATGGGCTGATTGAATACGACTGGGCGGCGATGACCGGCAACGACGCCGATGCGGTGTCGTTCGGTTGGGCCGACCAGCACGGTCAGATCCGCATGGATCGCACCGAGAGCGCCTACGTCTACGCCAACGCGCAGGCGGCGGCGCAGGCCGCGGCGCTTGCGGGCGATACCGCCACCGCGCAGCGCATGCAGGCCACCGCGCGCCGCATCCGCAAGGCCTTGCTGGAGGTGCTGTGGCAGGATCACAGCGACGCCCCCGACTCGGTCGGACTGTACGGCGATCTGCTCAAGCATCGCCAGGCCGACGGCCCGCGGCTGGCGGTCGATTGGAAGGAAACCAACAACTACTATCCCTTCAGCGTGGGTCTGATGCCCAAGCAGGGCGATCCTGACTACGCCCCCAAGTATGTGCGGGCGTTGCGGCTGTTCGCCGACGCAGCGCAATACCCGCTGTTTCCGTTCTACACCGCCAACCAGGTGGACATGCAGGCGCGCGGCAGCGGCGCCGATGTGGGCAGCAATAATTTTTCCACCATCAATGCGACCGTGGCATTTCGTCTGTTCGGCTCGGCCTTGCGCGATTACCCCAGCCCGTATCTGAACGCGCAGAGCTACCGCAAGCTGCTGTACTGGAACGCCTGGGCGCCCTTTATCAATGGCGACAACCGCTACCCCGACCAGAACGAATTCTGGGCCAAGGGCAGCGCCAGGAACGGTGGCAAGATTGGGTATCGCTCGTGGATCCACCATACCCAGCTGGGCGCGACCAACTTCACCATGATCGAGGATGCGATGGGCTTTCGTCCGCGCAGCGACGGCAAGATCGAGCTGTATCCGATCGATATCGGCTGGGACCACTTCGCCGCCGACAATCTGCGCTATCGCGACCGTAATCTGAGCATCGTCTGGGATCGCGATGGCAGCCATTACGGCGGCCGGCTGCCGAAGGGCTATAGCGTCTATCTGGATGGCCGCCTGGCATTTCGCGTGGACCGGCTGGCACACGTGATCTACGATCCGGCCAACGGGCAGGTCAGTGCCGCACCGGATGCGGTCAACCGCAATGGCGCAGCGCAAGTGCTCGAAGCCCATCCCGCGACCTTGGCATCGATGACGCTGGTGCCGTTTGCTGCGGGCACGCGGGTGGCGCAGATCCTGGCCAAGGCCGGTGTGGATGTCGCGCTGCCGCCAGCGCATCGCCGCAACCTGGCGCAGGGTGCGCGTGTCAGCGCCAGTTTCGCCGCCGCCGGGTTACCAGCGACGGCGGCAGTAGACGGCAGTACTGCCAGCACGCCGTTCTGGGGCACTGCCGGCTCGCCGTCGGCCAGCGACTGGATCGCGCTGGACCTGGGCAGCATGCAGACCCTGGATCAGGTCGTGCTGTACTTCTATCGCAGCTCGTCGCCGGGTGGCGACCAGAACGGCTTTCCCTCGGGAACGCGGCCTGGCTACGCGGCGCCGTGGATCTACGCCGTGCAATATCAGGATGGCAGCGGTGTCTGGAAGAACGTTCCCGGGCAGGTGCGCGATGCCACATTGGCGGAGGGCAATCGCAATCGGGTGCGCTTTCCGGCAATCCATGCCACGGCGCTGCGCGTGGTGGTGACCCACGCCGGCACGGCGCGCACCGGCATCAAGGAAATTCAGCTGTTCGATAGCGGCTTGCCGGCGCCGGCATTTGCGGGCAACGCGCCGCCGCAGGTGCAGGCATGGCAGCTGGACACCCCTGGCGCTGATGGCGCTGATGGCGCGGTGGCGGTGCAGGGGCGCGTCGGCGATGACGGCTTGCCCAATGGCACGCTGCAGGTGCGCTGGCGCGTGCAGCAGGCGCCGGAGGGCGGCGATGCGGTGTTTGCCGATGCCGCCGCGCTACAGACCTCGGTGCGTTTCACCCGTCCCGGGCAATACACCTTGCGTCTGGTGGCCAACGACGGGGCGCTGATGGGGCATGCCGATGTGCCCGTCAGCGCAGCCGCCTCGCGGCCGCTGCAGAGCATTCCATTGCAGGCCATGGCCAGTGTCAGTGCGCAGCTCACCGGCATGCAGTACCGCCTGCAGGCCTTGAACGATGGCTTCATCCCGCAGGCGGGCAGTTTTCCCAGTGGCAGCCTGCGCTGGGGCAGCTACGGGCTCGACCAGCCGGCAACGGTGTGGTTGCAGTATCAATGGCCACGTCCGGTGCGCTTGTCGTCGAGCACGCTCTATCTATGGAACGACCAGCCCAATGGCGGCGTGGCAGCGCCTGCCGGTTGGAAATTGCAGATGCTGCAGGACGGACGTTGGCAGGACATCGTCAGCAAGAGCGGCTACCCGATTGCCGCGGGGGCGACGGGTGCGGCGAGCACCGCCAGCTTTGCGCCGATCGTGACCACCGGGCTGCGGGTGGTGTTGACGACGCAGACCAAGGGCGACGGACAGGCCGCCATCGGTGTGGACGAATGGCAGGCACTGTCTGATCTGCCCAAACAGGTGGAGGCGATCGATCTGCGCACTGCCCCCGGGCAACTGCCGACGCTGCCGCAGGAGATCACCGCATTCTTTGCCGATGGCAGTGTGCTGCCGGTGGCGATGCAGTGGTCCGAGCTGGCCGCCAGCCGTCTGGGCCACGAAGGTGCGGTGGAACTGCAAGGCTTGGTCGAGGGCGCGATTCCCGTCAAGGCCACCATCTGGGTACGCGCAACGCCGCCCGGGCAGATCAACACCGTGCAGCCGTTGCCTGCGGTGAGCGCAGTGGTCGGGCATGCACCGACGCTACCGGGCTTTGTGACTGTGCAATACAACGACGGCTCGCGCGAACGCTTGCCGGTGCAATGGCCCACGTTGCAGCCTGCGCGTTACGCTCAGCCTGGCGAGATCCAGCTCACCGGCACCGCGCAAGGGCGTGCACCCACCGGACACGTATCGGTGCCGCTGGTGGTGCAGATCAAGGCGGCTGCGCCATGATGCGCACGTTCTCACGGTTGCTGGTGCTGACGTGCGGGTTGTTGCTGGCCAGCGCTCCGGCCTGTGCCATGCAGCCGCCGCAGGCAACGCGGCTGCGTGCACCCGGCAATCCCATCCTCGCCGACGGCAGCACGTATTCTGCCGACCCGGCGCCATTGGTGGCCGATGGCAAGCTGTACATCATTGCCGGCCGCGATACGGCTCCTCCCAATCTCAATGCCTTCGTCATGCCCGGCTGGCAACTGTTCGTCAGCAGCGATCCGGCCAGCGGCGACTGGACCCACTACCGCGATCTGTTGCGGCCCCAGCAGGTCTTTGCCTGGGCATACAAGCGTTATGCCTACGCGGCGCAGATCGTGCAGGGCCCGGATGGGCGCTATTACCTGTATGCGCCGGTGCAGCAGCGCGATTCACCCAATGTCGACCCATTCGCGATCGGCGTGGCGGTGGCCGACAATCCGCTCGGACCGTGGACCGACGTGCATCCGCAGGGTCCGGTGGTCTCGCAGTCGGTGCCGTATCGCAACGACATCCAGAACATCGACCCGACCGTGATGGTCGACGACGACGGGCGGGTGTATCTGTATTGGGGCACCTTCGGCGCGTTGTACGGTGTTGAGCTGCAGCGCGACATGGTCACCTTCAAAGGCACGCCGGTTCTGGTGGACACGCTGGACGGCTATTTCGAAGCGCCCTGGCTGTTCAAGCGCAACGGCACCTACTACCTGGCGTATGCGGCCAACAATGCCGGACGTCTTTCGCCATGCACGCCCACGCTGTATCACGCCTGCATTGCCTACGCGAGCGCGCCAACTCCGTTGGGCCCGTGGACATACCGCGGCATCGTGTTGCCACCGGTGTCTTCCACCACTTCGCATCCGGGCATCGTTGAATTTCAGCGACAGTGGTATCTGGTGTACCACACGGCCGACGCGCACGGCGGCGGAAATTTCCGTCGCAGCGTGGCGATCGACCGGCTGGAATGGGACGACAGCACGCAACCGGCCAGCATCCGCACCGTCGTGCCGACGCGGCGTCCAACCCCTCCCGCGCCGCCTATGCGCAATCAAGCGCCATCGGCCTACGCAACCGCGTCCAACGGTCCGGATATCCCGGTGCAATACTGGATCGCTGCGCTCAACGACGGCATCGTCAAGGCCAATCCTTTGCCGCCGGAAATGTGGGCCAGCTGGACGGAGAACAATCCACCGCAGCAATGGCTGCAATACAGCTGGGCGCAACCGATTACCGTGGATCGCACGCGCATCGTGTTCTGGGCCGATCACCCGGCCGGTGCCGACGTCGGCGTGGCACCGCCAGCGCGTTGGCATCTGGAATACCGGAACGCGGGGCGATGGCAGCCTGTGCAGCCGAGCCATGGGTATGGCACGCGGACCGATCACTATGAAGCGGTGTCGTTCGCGCCGGTGACAACGCGCTGCGTGCGTGTGGTCATGGACGCCTCCGGCAACGCGGCCAGCTACGCCGCACTGGCGGTACAGGAATGGGAAGTGCTGGCGCCACAGCCGCAACGCCTGCCATCTGCCACGGCCGCCGACAGCAAGCGTTGCGATGCGCCGTGAAGCAACTGACAAGGCGCCGCATGCGGCAGTCGAACGATGGCTGAGGGCGCGCAGGCAGTGGGGTGCACTGCCGGGGTACGACGAATTGGCTTGCGCGCACTGGCCGCGTGTGGCTTGCGAACGTGGCCCATGCGTTTCAGTCGCGCTGACGCGCTTCACCCCGGATGACCGGAGATGTACCGCATCCGTGCAGACGGCGCGCCTGCGCCCCTGGCGGCTTGCCGCGGCGTACTTGGTATATGTCTGCCGCAGCGATTGCGGTCAGCAGCTCGGCCATCGTCCATCAACGCCACACTGTCTTTCCAATGCTTCCATGAGGTCGCAGGTGCCACACATTCCCGTCATGCGTTTTCGCACCATCGCCACCTGGTGCATGTCTCTCGCCCTCGCGCACATCGTGTCGGTGACTGCGGCGCCACTAGCCGCTCCCACGCCGGCGCAGTACACGCAAGCGATGGGCTTGTCCGATCGCTATGCCTCGCTGGTGGACCGGCAGCCTGCGGCGCCAGTGTGGGTGGATGCCGGGCATTTTCTGTATCGGCGTGGGGTGGCGCGCAGCAACCAGTTGCCGGTCATCGAATACCGCCTGGTAGAGGCGGCCAGTGGCCGCAACACACTGGCCTTCGATCACGCGCGGCTGGCTGCAGCATTGACGCAGGCTGGCGCCAGGGCGGTCGACGCAGCGCGACTGCAGCTTGATGAGCCCACCCTGGAACAGCAGCGCCTGAGCTTCCAGTTGGCGAAACTGGGCTGGCAGTGCGATCTGCTGCGCTATCGCTGCGCACATCTACCCGAACGCGACGTGCCGGCCGAATCGATGGACATGCGGCTACCGTTCAAACAGGGCGAGCAGCAGGCCAAGGTATCGCCGGATGGCCGCTGGCGCGCCTGGGTGGAGCAGGCCAACCTGGTCATCGCGCCGGTCGGCAGTCACGAGCGCAGCGTGCTCAGCCACGATGGCAGTACGCAGGATTACTACGCACTCGACAGCGTGGTGTGGTCGCCGGATTCGCAGCATCTGGCGGCGTATCGGGTCAAGGCACCGCCGCCGCGGATGGTCTATTACATCGAGTCGGCGCCCGCTGATCAGCTGCAACCCAAGTTGCATCAACAGGTGTACCCCAAGCCGGGCGATGTGCTGCCGGTGATGCAGCCGGTCTTGTTCGACATCGCCACGCACGCAGCGCATCCGGTGGCGATGACCTTGCTGCCCAATGCCTTCACCTTGAGCGAGATGGTCTGGTGGAAGGACAGCCGCGGCTTCACCTTTGAATACAACGCGCGCGGGCACCAGCTGTATCGGGTGATCGAGGTGGACGCACGCACCGCCGCCGCGCGCACGCTCATCGAAGAAACATCGCCCACCTTCATCGAATACTCCGAGCTCAGTGGCGAGCATGAAGACGGCGGCAAACACGCGCGCCAGGATCTGGACGATGGCGCGCAGATGGTGTGGGCCTCCGAGCGCGACGGCTGGGAGCATCTGTATCTGTACGATGGCCGCCGCGGCGAGCTGATCCGCCAGATCACCCGCGGCGACTGGGTGGTGCGCAAGCTCGATCGCATCGACGAAGCCGCAGGGCAGGTGTACTTCACCGCCTCGGGCATGCAGCCCGGCGAGGACCCGTACTACCGCCACGCGTATCGCGTCGGCCTGGACGGCAACGGGCTCACTGCGTTGACGCCGCTGGCTGCCGATCATGAGGTGCGCTATTCGCCGGATGGAACGTGGCTACTGGATCTTTACTCGCGCGTGGATCTGGGCCCGGTGCTGGAGTTGCGGCGCAGCGCAGATGGCGGCCTGGTACGCACGGTGGAGCGTACCGACCTGACCCGCCTGCTGGCGGCAGGGTGGCAGGCGCCGCTGCCGTTCCACACCACCGGGCGCGATGGCAAGACCGAGATCTGGGGCGTCATCCATCGCCCGCAGCAGCTCGATCCGCAGCAGCGCTACCGGGTCGTCGAAGACATCTATGCCGGCCCGCAGGGCGCATTCGTCCCCAAGCGCTTTACCACCGCCACACCGTCGCTTACCGGGATGGGATTTGCGGTGGCGCAAATCGATGGCATGGGCACCAACAACCGCTCGCGCGCTTTCCACGATGTAGCCTGGCGCAATCTCAAGGACGCCGGGTTGCCGGATCGTATCGCCTGGCACAAGGCCGCCGCAGCGCGGTACCCGTGGTACGACATCGGTGGCGGTGTCGGCGTCTACGGCACCTCCGCCGGCGGGCAGAACGCATTGGGTGCGCTGCTGTTTCATCCGGACTTCTATGTGGCGGGTGTGGCCAACTCTGGGTGTCACGACAACCGCATGGACAAGATCTGGTGGAACGAGCAGTGGATGGGCTGGCCGGTCGGCCCGTGGTATGCCGCATCGTCGAACGTGGAGAATGCCGCGCGTCTGCAGGGGCATCTGTTGCTGGTCACCGGCGACATGGACATGAATGTCGACCCGGCCAGCACGTTCCAGGTCGCCGACCGCTTGATCAAGGCCGGCAAGGATTTCGATCTGCTGGTCGTGCCGGGCGGCGATCACGGTGCCGGTGGCGACTACGGCAGGCGCCGCCTGCTGGATTTCTTCCTGCGCTGGATGCAGCAGGCGCCAACGCCGGAGTGGAATCGCACCACAGCAGCGCCGGCCGCCCCGGCGCCACAGCAGCGCCGGCCGCCCCGGCGCCGTGATGCGCGCGCTGCGGGTCGCGTACGTTGATTTGATTGCGTGCGCGGCACATCGAACCCGATGCATCGGTCCGCGCGCTGATCCTTGTCAGCTTGATCTGCACCCAATCGCCGCCCAGCAGTGCGCATGCGTGCGGACGCGAGCGCGCTCGTGCCGCCACGCATGATCGTTCAGTTGCGAACCATGCTGTTTTCCGCATGCGCGTTCGCCAAATGCGACAAGACGTAGCGTCTGCGCACGGGCACATTGTGACCAACTGATGAAAACTGGAGCGCATACGCGCATCCAGTGTGGACTGCACCACCGTTCTGGCAACACGCATTGCTGCGCGACTGTTCAGTCGCCATGGCCGCACGTTGTCTGCGTGTCTCCAACACGACCGTTGCCAGCGGTTTCGCTGCAGCAGCGTGCGTCTGCCATCTACGTCGCCCTGCGCCGCTGTACGCCTGCACGGGCAGGTATTGCCCACTGTTTGTCTTTCGTCGCACTCAGGAGCCTTGCATGCCGATGTTGCCGTTGCCTCTCTCCCGCACGACCAGCGCCAGCATGCGGCCGTTGCCGAGCACGCTCACCACCGCGCCGTTGTTGGCGCTGTCGGCAGGTGCGGTTAGCCCGGTGGCTGCGCAGCAGGCGACTGGTGGCGATGCGACGCAGACGCTGGACAGCGTGGTCGTCACCCGCTCGCGCCTGCGCCGGGTGGATACCGAAACCGCCAACCCGGTCGTCACCGTCGGCCAGCAACAGATTGCCGCCACTGGGAAGGCGACCGTGGGCGATCTGCTGCAGGAATTGCCATCCATCGCCGGCAATGCCACCAATCCCTACACCAACAACGGCGGCGGCACCGGCGCCTCGGCGATCTCGCTGCGCGGCCTGGGCGACAAGCGCACCCTGGTGCTGGTCAATGGCATCCGCCTGGCCTACAACGACGTCAATGCCATTCCTTCCAGCATGATCGGACGCATTGAGGTGCTCAGCGATGGTGCGTCTGCGGTGTACGGCATCCGATGCGATCGGTGGCGTGGTCAATTTCATCCTGCGCTCGCGCTTCGACGGCGTGCAGTTCAGCAGCGACTTCGGCACCAGCAGCGAAGGCGATGGCAACCGCCGCAACTTCACCTTGACCGCCGGCAAGACCTGGGAGCGCGGCAGCCTGATCGGCGGCCTGTCGTATCACAATATCGATGCCGTATCGGCAGCGGCGCGCGGCTACTCCAAGGACGCGCTCGCGCTGACCAATGGTCAACCGGTGAAGCAGGGCTCCTCGCCACGCCAACCGGCTTCAATGACGGGTCGGATCAATCGCAGCTGCTTGCACAGTCCAACGGCTGCGGGCGCGTCACCCTCAACAGCGGCGTCAGCGGGCGCGCTGGCCTGGGCGATTTCCATTGTGATAACGCTGCTGCAGATTCCTACAACTACCAGCCGTTCAATCTGTTGCAGACACCGCAAAAGCGCACCAATGCCTTCCTGCTGGGAACCTACCGCTTCAGCGACAGCGTCGAGGGCTATGTCAATACCTGGTTCAGTAAAACCGAATCGGCCTCGATCATTGCGCCGATTCCGATCTTTTCCAACGGCGACAGCATCCTGGTGTCGGCGCAGAGTGACTACAACCCGTTCGGCGTCAACGTCGGCACCGACCGCACCACCGGCACCTCCTACAACGACCTCAATACGCGTGCCAACGTGCTGGGCAATCGCCGCTACCAATACAACACCTACAACTTCCAGATCAGCCCGGGCCTGCGCGGTCGCTTCGGCGACAGCTCCTGGCAGTGGGATGCCACCTTCAACTACGGCAAGGTCAAGCAGAAGTCGATCAATAACGGCTTTCTCGACTATGCCGCGTTCAATCAGGCCATCGGGCCATCGTTCCTGGACAGCGGTGGCACGGTCAAGTGCGGTAGCGCGGGTGCAGCGATTGCCGGCTGCACGCCGTTGAATTTCTTCAACCTCAACGACAGCGCCAACCTGGCCACGTTGCAGGGCATGGTGGTCAACCCCATCGTGACCAGCGTGTACACAGTCAAGCAATTCGAGTCCAATGCCAAGTGCACGCTATTCGCGTTGCCGGCCGGTGAGGCCAGCCTGGCAGCCGGCATTTCCTACCGCAAGGAACGCTACAGCACCGCCTCGGATCCACTGTGGACCGGCGATGAAAACGGCCTGTGCGGGGCGATCGAATTTTGCTCGTCCAGTTTGAGCGGCAGTTTCGACGTCAAGGAAGCCTATGCCGAAGCACTGTTCCCGCTACTCAAGTATCTGCCCGGCATCAATGCGCTGAACATCACCGTGGGCACGCGCTTTTCCGACTACAGCTCGGTGGGCAGCAAGACCAATAGCAAGCTGTCGCTGAAATACCGCCCCATCGAAAATCTGCTGCTACGCGGCACCGTCTCGCAAGTGTTTCGCGCATCGAATATCAGCGAACTTTACACCGGTGTGAGCGGAGATTCGGCAACCGTCAACGATCCGTGCAATGGCTACACCGGCGGCAACACGGTGGCGTGCGCCAACGTGCCCACCGATGGCAGCTACCAGCAATCGGACGGGCAGGTGTCGGGCAAGGCCTCCGGTGCGGCAGTGGCCGGCTACCAGCTCAAGCCGGAAACCGGCAAGTCCTACGACGTTGGTTTCGTGCACGACCCGCAATGGGTCGATGGCCTGTCGCTGAGTGCGGACTGGTGGCGCATCGATCTGGAAGACACCATCACCACGGTGTCGGCACAGACGGTGCTCAATCAATGCTTCGCCAATTCGGCCAGCGCGTTCTGCGCGCTTATCCATCGCAACGGCAACGGCACCATCAATTACATCGCCGAGCCCACCGTCAACCTGGGCAAGCTGTGGGCCAAGGGCATTGACTTCAATCTGACCTACCGCCTGCCGGCGACCGCCTGGGGCAATGTCACCGCCGGCCTCAACGGTACCTATCTCACCCGTTACGACGTGCTGCCCGACACCACCGACCCCAGCTCGGTCACCATTCACAACGTGGGCCGCTACACCCAGGCCTACGGCAATTTCCCGCGCTGGCGCGCATTGGGCACGGTCAGCTGTGCATTGGACGATTGGAGCGCCACCTGGCGCATCCGTTATGTGGGGCATACCGCCATCGGTAATTCGGATCCGGACCAGAGCTTGTCGGCCGATTCCAGCGAACCGACGGTGGTGCGCAACATTGGCGCTTACGTCTACAACAACCTGCAGCTTTGCTATAACGTGGAGCCGTGGCATACGCGCTTGGAAGTCGGCGTAGACAACATCGCCAACAAGCAGCCGCCGTTGTATTACGCCAACAACGTGGGCAATGCGAACACCGACGTGGCAGACCTACGATCTGCTCGGGCGTTTTTACTGGGCACGTCCAACGGTGAAGTTCTGAGGGTCCTGGCGTGTTGCGGCGCTGCGCGGCCGAATGCGATCGTTCGTGCAGATGCCATGTCACGGCCAGCGTTGCTCGGGCAGTTGCGATCACGTTGTTGCGACCACGCGCATGCGTGCGCGCTTTCAGGAGTTAAGCTGATCCCATGACGGAAGCGCACCCAAGCGAATCGATCTGCAACCACACACCGTCGTTGTCACGGCGGCGCTTTCTGGCCTGGAGCAGCCTGGCAGTTGCCGCCGGGTTCCTGCGCTTCCCGGCCCAGGCCAACGCTGCGCAACCGGGCAGTGTGCACGCGGTGCCGCTTGCGCAGGTCAGGCTTACGCCGTCGTTGTTCCTGGATGCGCTACAGACCAACCAGCGCTATCTGATGCGGCTGCAGCCGGACCGGCTGTTGCACAACTTCGTGCTGTATGCCGGCCTCGCCCCGAAGGTGCCGGCCTATGGCGGCTGGGAAGCAGACACCATCGCCGGTCATACGCTCGGCCACTATCTCAGTGCGCTGGCACTCATGCATGCGCAGACCGGCGATGCGCAATGCCGCACGCGCGCGGCCTATATCGCCAGCGAACTGGCCCGCTGCCAGGCGCACGCCGGCGATGGCTACGTGGCCGGCTTCACGCGCAAGAACGCAGCCGGGCAGATCGAAAGCGGGCGCGCGGTCTTCGACGAACTCAAGCGCGGCAAGATCGATCCGGCGCCGTTCTATCTCAACGGCAGCTGGGCGCCGCTATACACCTGGCACAAACTGTTCGCCGGTTTGCTCGACGTGCATGCGCATTGCGATAACGCGCAAGCGCTGCAGGTCGCGGTGGGTTTGGCTGGCTACCTGCAAGGCATCTTCTCCGCGCTCGACGACGCGCAATTGCAAAAGGTACTGTCGTGCGAATTCGGCGGCCTCAACGAATCGTTCGTCGAACTGCATGCGCAAACCGGCGACGCCCAATGGCTGGCGCTGGCGCAGCGCCTGCATCACCACGCCGTGCTCGACCCGCTGGTCGCACAGCGCGACGAATTGGTACACCAGCATTCCAATACCAACATCCCAAAGCTGATCGGCCTGGCCCGCGAGTACGAAGTCACCGGCGATGCCGCATCGGGCGCCGCGGCGCGCTTCTTCTGGCACACCGTTACCGACCACCAAACCTATGTGATCGGCGGCAACGGCGACCGCGAGTATTTCCAGCAGCCGGACAGCATCTCGAAGTTCCTCACCGAGCAGACCTGCGAGCATTGCGCCAGCTACAACATGCTCAAGCTTACCCGGCACCTGTATCAATGGGGCCCGCAGGCGGAGCTGTTCGATTACTACGAGCGCACCTTGCTCAACCACGTGATGGCGCAGCAGCACCCACGCACCGGCATGTTCACCTATATGACGCCGCTGCTGGCCGGCGAAGCGCGCGGCTGGTCGTCGCCGTTCGACGATTTCTGGTGTTGCGTCGGCAGCGGCATGGAAGCGCACGCGCAATTCGGCGATTCCATCTACTGGCAGGACGGGCAGGGCGTGTACATCAATTTGTACGTGCCTTCCACGGTGCGCGACGCCGCTGGGCTGGACATGACCTTGCACAGCGGGTTGCCGGAACAGGGCAGCGCCTCGCTGCGCATCGATGCCGCGCCGCCAGAGCAACGCACGCTCGCACTGCGCGTGCCAGGTTGGGCGCAACAGCCGCGTCTGCAACTCAATGGCCAGCCTGTCGATAGCACCGCCAGCGATGGCTATCTGCGGATCACGCGCATCTGGCAGCGCGGCGACACACTGAGTCTGGCGTTCGACATGCCGCTGCGCCTGGAAGCGACCCCGGACGATCCCGCCTGGGTCTCGGTGCTGCGTGGGCCGCTGGTGCTTGCCGTGGATCTGGGCGATGCCGCCAAGCCATGGTCGGGCAAGACCCCGGCATTGATCGGGGGGCAAGACATCCTGCAACGCCTGCAGCCGATGCCAGGCAAGACAGCCTTCGTCTACAGCGATGGCGCGCAGCAGTGGCAGTTGTCCCCGTTCTACGCCCAGTTCGACCGCCGCAGCGCGGTCTACCTGGAACACCGCGACGCCGCTGCATGGCAACAACGCCAGACCGAACTGGCGGCAGCGGCGGTGGCGCAAAAAGCACTCGACACCCGCGCGCTCGATCGCATCGTGCTAGGCGACGATGCCTCTGAAAAGGCACATGCCCTGCACGGGGAAAATTCCAACCCGCTCAGCTACCGCCGCCGGCCCGGCCGCGACGTGCGTAGTGGCGGCTTCATGGCCTTCACCCTGCGCAATACCGCCCAGGCCCGCATCCTGCGCCTACGCTACTGGGGCGACGAAACCCGCCGCCGCTTCCGCATCCTCGCCGACGGCGAACTCATCGCCAACGAACGCCTTGACGGCAACCGCGGCCTGGATTTCGTTGATGTGGACTACGCACTCCCAGCAGCAGTCGCTGGCCGCGACAACTTGCAGATCCGCATCGAGCCGGAGACTGGATACTCAGCCGGGCCGGCGTTTGGGTGTTGGGTGTTGGGTGTTGGCGTCGGCGTGAGCGCTGGAGCGAGTGCCTCTTGAAGGTACAACGAGGTCCTTGCGCGACCTCTGCAGAGCGCATGGCACCGCAGAGCGAAGAAACCGCGCCCGCAGCTACACGTAAGAACTCAGACATGCAACATCAAGCCCTTCTCCCCGCGGGAGAGGGGTGAGGGTACGGCGGCGAAGCCCCTGTGCAGTTTCAGCAGTGCAGAAATTGCACTGCTGATTCGCGAGCTAAGAAAGGTCTGATCAACGCGGCCGGACGACACTGCGAGACACATCGGTCGCGTTGACCGCGCTCAGACCTTCGATTTTCCGCCGTTTCCGGCGCATTTTCGGGTTGTTTGCCCCATTACAGGCACACCTTCCCCACGGCCAGGCATCAACTGCTTTCGCTTCATCCACAGGTTCGA